>CAYIPM010000214.1:0-1500 GCA_964365195.1 Candidatus Woesearchaeota archaeon | reverse complement strand
AAATAAAGTCGGTGCTCCTATCAGTTATAGCGCTATCGCGCGAGATATAGGAATAGCTCCCGCGACAGTGAAAAAATATATTGAGATATTAGAAGCAATATATATTATATTTATAATAAAACCATACACCCATAAAATTTCCCGTTCAATTTTAAAAGAACCTAAAATATATTTTTTTGACTATGCTTTAATAAATGATATAGGCGCGAAATTCGAGAACTTTGTCGCTCTTGCTTTGTATAAACACATAAAATTAAAAAATGATCTAACTGGCGCATCGTTTTCCTTGGGATTTTTAAAAACTAAAGAGAAAAAAGAGGTAGATTTTGCATTAGCTGATGGTCAAAACAATCTAATGGAAATTGTTGAATCAAAAGTTTCTGATGAAAATGCATCCAAGGCCTTAGAATATTTTTTAGAAAGATATAAGGTTTTAGGGACTCAGATAGTATATAATTTAAAAATAGAACGAATTTCTAAAAATGGAGCGCAAATAAGAAAAGCAGAAAAATATCTAGAAAATTTAGAAGAATACTATTAAGTTGCTTTTTCTATTTTAGTCGTGGTATGATACATTTTATGGTTACTTTGAGCATCCCACAAGGGTTAATAAAAGAAGGGTTTGTTGTTTTACCTCGCCGAGAATATGAGGACCTTTTGCGTGTTAAGCAGGGTAATGACATCGTGATAAAACGAGATAAATCTTTTAAGGTTCCCAAAAGACACGAAAAGTTCTATGATGAACTAGATAAGGAATTAACTGAATCATTGCGAGAATATAAAAAAGGTAAATTTATAGGTCCTTTTGGCAGTATAAAAGATTTATTGGTTTCTCTTCATTCAAAAAAATGAAAGTTTTCTATGACCCTAAATTTAAAAAGAATTTAAATGAATTTCCAGAGTTTATTCAAAAGAAAGCAGACAAACAGATAGCTTATTTATCTTCTAATTTATTACATCCTTCCTTGCGCGCTAAAAAATATAAAGAATCAGAAGGTATTTGGCAGGCAAGAGTGGATAATAATGTTAGATTTTATTTTAAAATTGAAGGAAATACCTATATTCTCATTAATATAAAATATCATCCAAAATAGCGAAAAAAGCGCTCAGAAATGGGCGCTTTTTTGCGTTTTAAGTGTTGCATTTTCTATTTAGGTTGTGATATAATAAAAAATGTGAATCTTACAAAGCGTGATATCTTTAACAAAGTTATGGCTACTAATAAAAAAAAAGAGATAACAAATTTGGAGCTTCTTAAGTCAATAAATAGGAGTTTTTCTAGGGTTGAGAAAAAAATGGCTACAAAAACTGAGCTTCTAGGAATTGAAAATGGACTTGCTGGGGTCAAGACTGATCTTGAACAAGTTCGAACCGATTTACGAAGCTTTAAACAAGAGACTCGAGATAATTTTGAAGAAGTAAATAAGAAAATTGATGATTTAACAGAAACAATGGAAGATGTAACATCTAATCACGAAGATAGAATTGAAGTTTTGGAAA
>CAYIPM010000213.1:0-1530 GCA_964365195.1 Candidatus Woesearchaeota archaeon | reverse complement strand
CTTAACCATTAATTCGCTTGGATTCCACAAGCGAACTAATTTTCGTATACTACAAAAAAAATAAGCAACTAAAACCTTTATAAATATACAAAATGTATCTATAGAATTCTAGGAGATGTATGAATAACGAAGAAGAGGTGCGTACCTGCCAGATTCACGACGATGAACTAGTCTTTGAACACTGGACAAAATATTATTGTTGCCGATGCAAGCGATGGTATGATAAAACTTCCTGATGAAATCAAGCTCTGCGCGAACAGCGTCTTTAAAATATCTGCGGACATTCTAATCCACCCACCTCTCACGAAGTGAAGATTTAAAAATATCTTTGTATTATATATTTTGAAACTATCATCAAAAAGTCCTTGAGTGTAACTCCACACTAAAGTGTGGAGTTTGTTGGACTTTTGGATGATCCAAAATTTAAAACACAATAGCTACTACCACGTTCTTTAGAATGTGGTTTTAAATTTATGGACATAAGAGAAAGAAGAGAAATGAAATCAAAAAAAGAAGGGAAAAAAATTAGTGAAAATATTTCTGAAATTAGGGCAGATGATATTCCTAGTTTAGGATTAAAAACAAGCCGGGAAATTGCCGCCGATTTTGCAGATAAAGTGTACAAAAAATTTGGCGTATTAGTAAAATCAGTTATTTTGTTCGGCTCAACTGCTAAAAATAAGGTTGTTGTCGGCTCGGATATTGATATCGTGCTTGTTATCGACGATGCAACCGTGAAATTTGATGAAAAATTTATTATGTGGTATCGTGAAGAACTGGCAAAATTAATTCAGACAAATCCCTATAAAAAAGATTTGCATATTAACACCGTTACATTATCAACATGGTGGGAAGATCTTATGCGCGGCGATCCAACGATTATTAATATTATTCGTTATGGCGAATGCTTAATTGATTACGGCGGATTTTTCTCCCCTCTCAAAATGTTGTTGCTGCAGGGAAAAATAAAACTCACTCCTGAAGCAATCTATACAATGCTGAATAGAATTCCTTCTCACTTGCTGCGAAGCAGAACTTCCAAAATGAGTTCAATCGAGGGATGCTACTGGGCATATGTTGAGTGTTCGCAATCATTGCTTATTGCGGTAAAAGTATTGCCTCCTTCTCCCGAGCATGTTCCGGAATTATTAGTTGAAAATTTCGTCGATAAAGGATTACTTAAGCAAAAATACATCGACGAATATAAAGATGTATATAATTTGCATAAACGAATTATTCACGGAGAAATAAAAGATATTGAGGGAAAAATCATCGACGATTTTCAATACAAGGTAGAAGAATACTTTAAAGTAACTGTTGCGCTGTTGAATAAATTATTGTAATGTTTTTGTATCATCACTGCTATACGGTTGAGTTGTCTCTTCTTTCGCTTTTCCGTCACAACTCAAGACAATATAATCTGAAGGATCAAGAACTTCATCAAGAAAACGAGAACTATAGAGAGTTTTGAATAGCCTCAATCTTAAAACTCTCTAAGAAGGACTTTGAAGAGATTTCCTTCGGAAATTG
>CAYIPM010000212.1:0-1536 GCA_964365195.1 Candidatus Woesearchaeota archaeon | reverse complement strand
TAACAATCCCCTGACCTGTAGAGTCAGTTGATTTTATAATAATTGGATTCTCTTCTGAGCCAATAAACTTGAATGGGGAATAAGAAAGTATTTTGGCAGAGTTTAATAGATTTACTTGCGTCCCACCAGTGCTAACAACAGTAAAGCCTGTTGGAATTATTAAATTTGCATTTAAGTTCCAGCTTCCTTGTTTTACAAGAATAGTTTTGTTTTCTTTATCCACTATCAGAAAATCAAATTTCTTGTAATTTGGCTCTTGCCTGATAAAATCTGTCTCAAGAAAATCCTCGCTAAGATACGGCCATGGAAAAACAGATATGCTTTTATTGTTTTTTGTCCCAAGAATTTTGTAGTTTACCTTTAAGTTACTCGCTATATCATCAGTCCATGAAAATTCTTCTGGTAATTTAAATTTCACTTTTTGAAAATCTATTGTCTGAAAAGGAGTCTTTGCCTGAAGAATTGTTTTACTGTCAACCAATGGTAAGACATGACCATTATATGAGGCGCTCAGAACTTCTACAGGTAAAGACTGAATATTTCCTAATTCAAGCGTTAATGCCTTTCTTTTCTCGTCAAACTTATAAAAATATGCCTGAATACCTTCAACAGGATTTAATATCTTTTTAATAAATACCTGATTCTCATATAGTAACGACTTTTCTTTTTCAAAGCTGTAACCGGGAAAATTCTTATATAATATATACATCTGCTTTTTGAATTCACTATCTACTTTGCTATGAAATTCATCAAGAAATTTTTTATCAGATATAAGCTGAAGCGCTTCTATATATTTTTCAAAAAATATTTTATCCTTAAAAAAAGTGCTTTTCCAATCCAATCGCTGCGGCGTGCCTAATGTTGTAATCTGTATTTGTTTTGCCTGGCCTTCAACAGAGTCTGCTTCATATATAAAGGTATTATCATATCCAATCGGAACAAGGCGTGATGTAATGGGATTGTAGTAAAATCTTATATTGGAATAGGCCATTGCATGGCGGTATCCAAGCAGGTCTATAACAGCAAAGAGCTTTGCTAATTTATCAATATCAAAAACCTGATGTGTTAATAATTTACCTCGCCTGAAGGATTCTAAGAGATCCTTTGCATTATTAAAATTATTCAATAATGTCTCATCCTTATTTATTGTATTAGTAGTAAAGGCATCTATAGGAGAAGATGAATACAATTCGTCTAATTGGTCTTTGCTAAAGCCGGTTTTGGGGTCTACAAGATACCATAATAAATGATCTTTAATCCTGATTATAGGTCCATTTATGTGGTTATTATTCTCTATCAGCCTTTTTTCAAAATGCTCCTCCATCGCATAGACACCTAAATATCTTCCGTTTATTGTTGCTTCAATGAAGTTATACCGTAGGGCAATAAACCCGAAAGATTCTAATAACCTATGAAGAACCCAATCATTAAGAAAACCTCTTGTGCGGGGGTGCTGTATTGAAAAGCTCTTCATCCCCATAATTGTTTCATCCCCCTCTGCTTTAATCCTAAGCGACCATTTATAATCACGAGCCC
>CAYIPM010000211.1:0-1564 GCA_964365195.1 Candidatus Woesearchaeota archaeon | reverse complement strand
ATTAATGTATCATTAAGAATTCCCTTAAGGGAATTCTATGTGGGATGGAGCCTTATTTTCAGAAAGATTTATAAGATTACTTGCACAATAGCTAGTATGAAAAGAGGAGGTGTAGTTTCATTACTGCTATGTATCGGCATTATATTAGTTATTATCATATTGGCAGTTTTTATTTTTTATCTTAAAACTCCAGTTACGGACGAAGTTAAAACGCAAGAAAAAAAAAGTTACAACGATCAATTGACTGTATACGATTTAAATGAAACTGAAGAACGATTTCTTCTTGAGGTTTTAACTTCTGGAGCAATTTTAAATCGTATCAATGCAACTGATGTTCCTGCATATTATATATCCAACACAAATCCGCTCGATTATGCATTGTATCCAACGAGCGAAGTCGTTCGTGTTTCGAGAAATGGATCGATTCGTTATGAGTATCATTTTGCAAAACTTGATGTGCAGGAATGCTATAAAATAAAAGATACTAAATCATTTAATGATGACGGTGTGTTTGCCGAATGTATAATCGAATTAGCTAAGATTGTTGGAGATCCCACTATTTGTCGAGAAATGAAAAATGCCCCGGAAAATAATGATGTGGGGTATTGTGCACTGTGGTTTGGATATGCAAGAAATGATATATCTGCCTGTTTTGAAATAGAAAGACCGGTTGATTTGAACACTGACGGTTATTATGAGTTTGATTATTCTGAAAATCCCGATGTTGAACATCTTGATTATGAAAGTTTTACTGCATGTGTTCTTGAAACTATTATGGAAAAACCGACAGAAGAAGGATGTGTTTTATTAGAAAATACACTTGAAGTCAATTTACCTGATTTGTGTGCTCGGTTTTTATCGCCGTATAAGGAATATTTTGAATCATATGATATTGACGTAAACAAGAGGGAATGCGAGTTAATTGCATCAGATCCTGAGAAAGCTATTGAACAAAATCCTCTTTTATCGGCATATGGATATGGCGCGTTTTATTTTGAGGCATGCGAGCCATATCTTTTATATCAGAATTATGAAACTCTCTGTAAAAAAATAGAAACAATCAAGATTGATACAAATAGTATTTTATCTGATCAATGTTATGTAGTTCTCGCAGAAGAAACTGGCGATGAAACTTGGTGTGACGCGATTCGTCTTATACCTTCTAAAAACGATTGTTTATTGACATTGTCTATTGTTAAAGAGGATATTTCTTATTGTAAGAAAATAGTTAATCCGTGGAAAGATCACGAAGAATTTTGTTTTGATTATAGAGGACTTTGAATAATCCACATTTCCGAAGGAAATCGCGTCAAAGTCCTTCTTATAGCCAACGACATTAATTTTTTTCGTTTGTCGTTGTCTACAAACATTTTGTTTGGAGAGATAGGAAATAACAAATAAAAGTACGAAAATTAATGTTATTTCCTATAGAGAAGTTTGAATAATTCACTTTCTGAAATTTACAACATCTAAAAATAGTAAATTTCAGCGTTTCAAACTTCTTCTTAGAGAATTTTGTTAATTTTGCAAAATTCTCTATAGCTTATTAGAAAAAGACGTAAGT
>CAYIPM010000210.1:493-1570 GCA_964365195.1 Candidatus Woesearchaeota archaeon | reverse complement strand
AAAACAACAAAGAGCTAGGGACTAAAAAACCTAGCTCTTATACTTTATATACTAAGAATTATGTATTGGTGCTAAAGTTCCTTGTGAAGTTAGTTATATTGTTCCAAAAAATAGCATTGAGCTTACTAAAGCAGCAAATTTTGCTTGTTTATTTGCTTTTGGTAATGTTGTTCCAGATCCTGTAGATGCGGCTTGTTTATTAATTTCTTTTTCTAATTAGAATTTTATTATTGCCTTTTAGGGCTAATCTAAAAATTAGCCCTTTCTTTTTTGCTTAAGATAATTAATTTTCTCACCATACAAGATTATTTCTGCGGCTTGAAGAAACACAAACATTTCGTCGACAACGACTTGTCGCGCATTGATAATTATATCGGCACGATTCACCTATGGATACCACAGAAACAAAATTTCTATTGCGATTGCAATACATATTATTTTTTTGCGTTCCCGTTCTATAACATTGATTATCCATAGTGCATCCAAAATAACAACGCTTTATCATAGGGGGATTATTTCCTGGATCATTCGCGCCGCACTGAAAACTGCATTGATTATTATTCCAGCGCCATGCTCCAACACATTGTATTGTTACAATATCATTCTCTTGTGCCCAACGAGCGCAACACGTCGGCGCATTGAATTGATTGCAGGAAGGAGAATTTCCCGTCGAACATGGATCAACAAGATAATTTATTTCTCTGCAACGATAAGCAACACAACTATATTGATTATATCTCTTACCATTTTGACATATGCCGATAGGACAATCAGAATCACGAACACAGAATAATGAAGAAGAACAATCACGCGGACAACTTCCCGGTGTGATCATACAAGGTGCTAAACAAGCAGGACGAGAATAAGAACACGCAGGGCATTGCGTTTGATCTGCTTCACCTAGTTCACAAATTTTATTTCCGCACCTATCTGGACAAGGATAAAATGCACAGTTATTATCTGGATTTCTTGTAACAACACTTCCATCAGGACACGTTTTAGCATCAGCAGTGCATACAATAGGACAAGGATAAAATGCACAGTTATTATCTGGATTTCTTGTAACAACACTTCCAT
>CAYIPM010000210.1:0-393 GCA_964365195.1 Candidatus Woesearchaeota archaeon | reverse complement strand
CAGGACACATTTGAACATCAGCAGTGCATACAATAGATTCTCGAAATTCTAGAGCAAAAAGTGAAGGCAAAATTAATAGCAAAAACATCAAAAATGTGATTAACAATAGTTTTTTCATAAATATAATGCGTCAAGGCATTATATAAATATTTTTATAAAACGATACTATAGTCAAAGACGCTGCAAATTATCCGATGTGTCTTGACTTATTAAAAAATTGGGGCTCTGTTGAAAAAGTCCTCTGAGTAAAATTAATCTACTCAGAGAACCATCTTATTTCGAGGTGAAATAAGATGAAAAAAGAGGAAAGACTGGTTAATAAAATTAAACGTTTGTTGGGCTCCATCCCATATTAAATAATCCAAAAATATTTCTTAAATAAAAGGAGGTGAG
>CAYIPM010000209.1:0-1578 GCA_964365195.1 Candidatus Woesearchaeota archaeon | reverse complement strand
AAATCCCTCGAGAATAATTATTTTTCGGTTTTAAATTAGAACTCTGGACAGAGCAATATTTTCGTAAGGTTTATAAAGCCAAAAAATGATGTAGTCTTATCAAAATTTCTTTGAGAGACTATGGTAAAAAATTATATTACCGCTGAAAGTTTGGAAAATGTCATTGCTAGTCACGACTATAGATCGAGCGAATGGATATTTAATCCCGATATTACTAATGCATCAGATGCTTATCATAGTGCGTTGCAATACGCAAAAATATTACGGATGATGGAAAGAGAACATGGAGGAATTAGTAGAAAGGATTATACTTTATTCAAAGAAAATGTTGAAGCATTAGCAACAAAGATGAAGCGATTTCTTAATCCTCGTATAAGAGAATATGTCGAGTCATTTAATGATTTGAATGAGTCCATGAGATCTATTTCAGTCTATGATAATGTTTATCCTTTTAGTTCTTTAAAATTAGAAGAGGCAAAGATGGCGTTTGAGTTAGCTACCTCGCAATTTGTTTTTGATCCAGATTACAAAAAAGCAGTCAAAGTTTATGGGGTTATTGGAAGATATAAAGATGTATTAATAGAAATAAAAGAAAAACATGGAGCAGTTTCCAGTCTTTGGGTTATGGATTATTTACGAAGTGTTTCACCAATTCGACAAAGAATTGCGGCATTGCCTGCGCACCCATCAGGCGATTCATTAAGAGATCAATTAACAACTCAAATTGCTCTTAATCAAAATCAAGTGCGAAAATTATTGTACCAATAAACCTTAAAAATGCTTCTTTATTCTATCGTAGATGCCTGAACACATTCCTAAACATATTGCGATAATTCTCGACGGTAATCGCCGATTTGCAAAACAGTTGATGCTTGAGCCGTGGAAAGGTCATGACTTAGGAAGAAAAAAGGTTGAAGCATTGCTTGAATATGCAAAAGATTTAGATATTAAAAAAATTACCTTGTATGCATTGTCTATTGAAAATATAAAAAATCGACCTGTGCAAGAACTAAATTATTTATTCAAACTATTTCGAGAAACATTCAGCGAGATTGACAAGGAAAAATTAAAAAAAAATGATATTCAAATTAAGTTTATTGGCGAATTAGATTTATTGCCACAAGATTTACAAACCTTGTGTTTGAATCTGGAGAAAAAAACCGCGCGACACAAAAAATTTATTGTTACTTTTGCGTTAGCATATGGCGGTCGACAAGAATTATTGCATGCGGTAAAAAATATTGTACGGGAAAAAACTGCCGCTGAAAATATTACAGAAAAAATTATTGCGGACAATTTATACAGCGTTGATGAGCCGGATATGGTTATTCGAACTGGCGGCGAAAAACGCACTTCGAATTTTTTACTGTGGCAGACAACGTATTCTGAATGGTTTTTTTTGGACAAACTCTGGCCCGCATTTGAAAAAGAGGATTTAATCGCATGCATTCAGGAATTTAAAAAGAGAAAGCGAAATTTTGGGGCGTAGGATAAATAAATGTTTAAACATTTAACTACTATTTTGCTCTGTCCAGATTGGACAGATAATAACGATTAAATAAAAAAAGGTTTGAATTT
>CAYIPM010000208.1:0-1583 GCA_964365195.1 Candidatus Woesearchaeota archaeon | reverse complement strand
TGAAACATAAAGAGTTTAAGCAGGATATGAGGAAATACTTACGTCCTTAGCTATATTCTTCGGTTAGTATAGACGGTCACTTTATAGATTTTCAGGACGGTATTCAGGAAACTTTGCACTTATCTGATCGTTATTTAGACCGAAAACAAAGATAATTTTTTCCAAACGTATTTACATTCTTTTTATATTGATTCATTATAGAGATGAATAAAGATGGTGCATAAGAAAAGAAAGATTTAAATTATAATACATAATATTATGTATGTATATACATATATCTTTTATGATTAATCAAAATGGAAACAGAAAAAAAAATAATCAAATATTTAATTGAAACAAAAAAAGAACTTACCATTAGAGAATTATCTAAACAAATAATGTCAGATTATAAGATAACTCATACAGCAGTACATAAACTGGCGAAAAAAGGATTGTTAAAAACTGAAAGAATTGGTAAATCTATTCTAATAAAACTCGGCACCTCATTTGACAAAGATATATTTGAGGTAGAATTTAAGCGAAGAGAAGATATTTTACAAAATAAAAATTTGAAGATTATGCTTGATTCTATAAAAAATAATTTAAAAAATGTTAATTTCATACTTTTGTTGTTTGGTTCTTATGCAAAGAAAAAGTCAAATAAAAACTCTGATATTGATTTAATGTTCATAGTCCCTGATCTGCATATAGAAAAAGATCTTGAGGATATTATATCTTTATTACCCCTTAAAATTCATTATTTTGTTTTTAATGAAGAGCAATTCAGGAATATGAAACAAACTCATGAATTAAATGTTGTAAAGGAGGCAATACAACATAACATAATCTTGCAGGGAATTGAGCATTATTATGAACTTATACGATGATTGATAAAAAAAGAATAATTGAATCTAAAAATAACTTCAACAGTTATTTATTAGATGGATTAATCAAAAAAGAGAAAAATGAAGCAGCTTTTAATACGTATCTTAAAAATTCAGATTTATCTTTAAAAGTTGCAGAAAAATTAATGAAAGATGAATTAAAGCCTTATTTGTGGGTAATTGTTTGTTCTTACTATTCTATGTTTTATATCGCGAATGCTGTTTTATTAGATTTAGGTTATAAAACGGGCCATAAAATTGTGCATAAGGTAACCAGCGATGCTTTGATTGTTCTTGTTCTAGATACATTAAAGAAAGAGTTATTAGAAGAGTACGAAAAAATGATGAATGACGCCTTGGAAATATCCTCTACAAAAGCAGAAGAAATAATAAAAATGTATGATTTTGAAATGGAAAAAAGATCAAGATTTCAATATGAAATGAGCGAGGAAATCAAAGAACAGAAAGCAAAAACATCTTTGGATAGAGCCAAAGAATTTGTTTTTGAGATGAAAAAATTATTAGAAAAATAAAATAAATGTTCAGCAAATAAAAAACAAAAAGATGGCACATAAAAAAAGTGATAAAATATTTTTAGTATTATTGCTTTTTATTGGTATAATTCTATTTTTTGTTTATAAAAATCTGAACGGTTTTAGCGTATCGAATGATCATGAGATTTCTATTATTGACGCAGAATATTTGGATCAGGACATGATT
>CAYIPM010000207.1:0-1588 GCA_964365195.1 Candidatus Woesearchaeota archaeon | reverse complement strand
TCTCGTTTTTTATTTTTTAATTTTACTAAAACGAGATAACTCACAAGCTGCGGGGCATTAACCCAAAAATTCTAATAAAAAAATTATTGAACAATAAATTTTCCTTTCATGCCGTTTTGCCGATGCTGGCCAACACTGCAATAATATTCATAATTTCCTTTTTTGTTTGCAACAAATGTAACAGAACTTTTTCCGCCAGCTTCTATTTTTTGCGTCGCCGCGTTAAATTCATCAATGTTCCAATCATGAAATCCTTCACTGCTGCTGAATTCGATACGAACTTTATCTCCTTCATTAACAATAATGTCAGGATTTTCAACGCCGTCAATATAAAATCGCAAATGAGAGCTGTCAATGATAAATGTTTTTATTGCTTCTTCTGGAACAAAATCATCCACCGGCCCTGTCGTCGAGGGATCAGGTTCGCTCGGTTTTAATTCCAAGCCTGGCTTAAGAGTATCTTTATTGAAATTATCGTAAATAGGAAGAACTTTTGAATTTTCATCAGATTTCAAAAAATAAAATGCTGCTCCAACAACAACTACGATAAGAATAACCGCTATTACAATTTTATTCATAGAAGAGAAATATAATGCAGCTTTATAAATCTGTCTCTTTAATCAGTATCTCCGCAGAGATACTATAGTAAAAGATATAAGAGACTATCCCAATAGCAAACAATTAAATTCTTAACCTTCGTTGTTTTTCAGGAGGTGAAAAATGAAATGGGAAATTTCTGATGAACTTTGGGAAAAGATTAAACCTTTAATTCCAAAACCAATCGATAATCATCCTCTCGGCAGACACAGACAGCGAGTTCCGAATCGCGATGCGATGAACGCGATTCTGTTTGTTCTGAGAACAGGATGTCAGTGGAACGCTTTGAACGTAACAGGAATCTGCAGCTCTTCATCAGCGCACAGAAGATTTCAGGAATGGACAAAGGCAGGAGTATTTGAAGAATTCTGGAAAAGAGGATTGTTGAAGTATGACGACATCAAAGGAATAAACTGGAAGTGGCTTTCGCTTGATGGAGCGATAACGAAGTCTCCGCTCGGCGGGGAAAAAAACAGGCAAGAATCCCGTCGACAGAAGCAAAATCGGAGTGAAAAGAAGTCTGCTCACAGAAGCAAGCGGAATTCCGCTCGCGATAGAAATTGACGGAGCAAATCGACATGATGTAAAACTAGTCAGAAAAACAATTGAAAAAATAATTGTTAAAAATAAAGGAGAGAATCTTTGCGTCGATTTGGGTTATCGCGGAGACGAAGTTGACCAACTTGCAAAAGAATTCGGATTTATTTTGCATCGAAGTTCGCACACAAAAAACGTCAAGAAAGACGCACGAAAAAAAGCTCGAAGATGGGCTGTTGAAAGAACACATAGTTGGTTGAATAAATTCAGAGGAATTTTAATTCGCTGGTGCAAAAAATCTGAGAATTACATTGCGATGTTGCAGTTGGCTTGCGGGCTGATTACATGGAGAGCGACTGGACTATTGGGATAGGTTCTAAGTTTTTTACCATATTTGTTTGTCTTTTCCTAATAAGTTATAGTAAATGAAATTAATCTTTGGATATTTTAATTT
>CAYIPM010000206.1:0-1619 GCA_964365195.1 Candidatus Woesearchaeota archaeon | reverse complement strand
AGACCAAAAAGAAGCAAGAATATTTAAACGTATCCTAAAGACTTAATAGAACCCTAAGGACGAAAGATTTATATACCATAAATGGTACATATGTACATAAAATGGCACAAATAAACCAAAAATGGGACAAATTATTGGAATTATTCTTTGAATTTCCCAATATAGAGTTTAGTGTTAGAAAAATATCAAAAAAAACAAAGATTCCAAGTTCAAGTGTGCAAAGATATTTACAGAATTTGAAGAAAGAAAATTTAATTACTCCTAATAACAAAGCTAATCTTACCTCTTATTTTAGATTTAAAAAAACCTATTATTTGATTGATAAGTTATATTCCTGTGGAATTTTGGATTATATAAATAAAGAGCTAAATCCTTCTTTAATTATTGTTTTTGGAAGCGTGAGAAAGGGGGAATATGAAAAAGAAAGTGATATTGACTTATTTGTAGAAAGTAGTGTTGATAAAAAATTAGATTTAGAAAATTATGAGAAGATAATTGGGCATAAAGTTCATATTTTTATTGAAAAAGATATTAAAAAACTTCAACCTAACTTGTTTAAAAATGTTGTTAATGGTATAAAAATAGGAGGTTATTTAGATATTGAAAGAAAATGAGCGATATAATGAATTGGAACGAATGTAAAAATAATTTTATTAAGGAAGTTGAGATTGATATAGCCAGAAGAGATTCTATTATAGAGAAAGCTCTTATTAGACTAAAAAGAGCTAGAGAAACAAAGATTAATGAAGAGAATGTTTCATTAGTTATTGAAGACTATTATGAAGTTATTAAAGAATTACTTACTGCATATCTTTTAAATAATGGTTTTAGATCTAAAAATCATCAGTGTCTAATAAGTTATTTTTACAAAGAGAATCCGAATTTTGAAAAAGAGGCTTATTTGATTGCACAAATGTCTTTTTTTAGGAACAGACTAAATTATTATGGAGAATCAATCCCTTTGGATTTTTATAGAAAACATAAAAATGATTTTGAAAATATAATTAAAATAGTTGAAGGTTTAATAAAAAATAAAAAAAGAAATTAAAATGATAATAAAAGTCCTAGTTGTTGATGATTCTTCTTTTATGAGGAAGATAATCTCAGATATTCTTAATTCCGACCCTGAAATTAGAGTTATTGATACTGCTTCTAATGGCTTGAGTGCAATTATTCAAAAAAGAAAAAATAAATATTGATAATATGCTAGTAATTGATGCTATAACTCCAGTCAGTTCTGGAACAAGAGCAGGAAATGCTATTTTTGTTGGAAGTCCAAGGGCATTAACATCAATTTCTTTAACTGCTACAAATGCTGTTAATAAACTTCCAAAAGGAAAAAGAGTTTTATTTTTAGACTCTGTCTCAACTTTATTAACTTATAATCAGTTTGGAACAGTTACAAAATTTTCGCAGTTTCTTATTAATAAAATGAGGGAATGGAATATTTCAGGAGTTATTCTAAGCTTGGAAAAGGAAACAGACCAGAATTTAGTTGGGCAATTAACTCAGTTTGTTGATAGAGTTATTAAAATAAAATAAGGTTTTATATTTCTCGTGAACGGATATTGTCTATTTAACGTCAGATTTATATAATCAAGAGTATTTTATCTTCTAGA
>CAYIPM010000205.1:0-1623 GCA_964365195.1 Candidatus Woesearchaeota archaeon | reverse complement strand
CTGTCCCATCAGTCCTATCAAACTTATCAGTCCTATCAGACCTATCCAACCTATTCGACTTATTTTTCTTTGCGCCTTTTATATTGCCATGCACTACTTTTATTTGCATATGCAAATAAAAGTAGTGCATGGCAGATAGCTTGATTGAAAAGCTTGAAAAAAACATTCCAAAGAAGTATATTTATTCCAATGAATGAATTCCCGCCAAATAAAAAAATGAATCCGGAACCTCGAAAAAACAGCAAGAAATCCGTTGAGAAAATTTCCGAACCGCCGTTGCCGAAAGTTCCTTTATCTGAAGAACAGATTGATTCTGCGCGCGATCCGCTGGATGTTCTTGCTGATAAATTTTCCGGAATGAATCTTGGAGAAATTGAAAAATCCAAGCCGATTGATCCGGATTCAGAACAGGAAAGGGCATTTAATGATCTGGTAAAAGATGTTCTGCCAGAAGAACCGCTGTCAGACCAGTAGTGAGTCCGTAAAACTAAAAATAAAAAATCCGCTCTTTCGCGGATTTTATTTTATCTGTTTTTGTATTACTACTGAACGGTCGTCAAATAGTAATACAAACGTTTAATAGTAATACAAATGATTTTATTTTGTTATTTCATCAAACTCTTTCATTCGCTGGTTGTAAAGATTATTCAGTTCGTTGATTTCTCGGGCGTTATCGTTCATATTTTCAATCAATTTTTGGACATCATCGGCGTCATACCGTATGTCTCCGGAAAATTTATAATTCAATGTCTGAAGCAGGGCGCTGAGAGAATCATTATAGGCGATTATTTTTTTCAAAAGTGAAACCTCATAACTCATGGCTTCCATGGCGAGATTGCGCGCTTTTACTGGAGCGATACTGGGGGTGGATTGGAGCATGGTGACCAATTCATTATTAATTTCGCCGGCTTTTTCTCTGGTTTGTTTTGCGCGGAGCAGTTCTTCATCAGTAAGGGACAGAGCTTTATTAAATTCAAAATCGCGGTCGCTTTGAGCAATCAAGTTCAGATTTTTTGAGGATTCATTAAGCATTAAAACCAGTTCTTCGGCTTGTTTGGCCGCGCGGATTCTGGCATCGGTAAAATCCTGGGGAAGGACAACTTTACTAAGCAGGAGATAGCCGGCGCCATAAAGAATTAGACCGATAGTCAGAAGAGTTAAAATATTTTTTTGATTTTTAGTCAGGCGCATACCGGGTAGTAGAAATTCGAGCATTGCTCGTTTCAAAATTTTAATTTAATAAATATTATATTTATAGTTATAATAATATACGCAGATAGATCAAAAATACATTATAAATCAGAAACCACTCGAATTCTGTAGCCGGTTCCGGCAGGTGTTGCAGGAAGAATTGTTGCATTGATTGTTCCTGATGAAGTAGCACTTAATGTTCCGATATCAACAGGCAAAGCAAACGAACCACCCGCATCGGAAAGCTGGGCAGTGAAAATATTACCATTGTTGAAAGTTCCGCTGGTAACAAAAGGAACATTCACCGCTGCATCAGGCGCTGAAGCACTGAATAAAAACGGAGAGCCGCTGACAACCCCGGTAGTGAGCGTAGCGTTTCCTACAGTAATCAAAACTTCATTGCTTAAAACCGTTACTGCGCTGATTTCACTT
>CAYIPM010000204.1:0-1627 GCA_964365195.1 Candidatus Woesearchaeota archaeon | reverse complement strand
TGCTGACGAGTTTGAAGAATTTAAGGAAGCAAGAGGATTGATACATAAATGGAGTGAATTATCGGATGTTGTCTATACTTCTACCCGGGCTCACTGGTCTGGTCATAAAAACATAGACTATCCTCTCAGTAAAATTAGTTTTTATATAGGACTCTTATATATGTTTCCAAAATACACCCTCCGCTGGAAATTTTACAGAGTTTTAGGAAAGAAAATTGATAAAAACGTTAAAATAACCGAAGTGCGCAATCCTAAGAAGATAGATAAATTAGAACACATCGCAAAGAAATATAATTTAGATCCTGAGATATTTAAAGCTGAATCAGAAAAACTGAAGAAAAAACCGTTTTTTCTTGATTAACTGATTTTTTATTTTATATTTTTTAATATTTCTTCCACTGTTTCTTCGGATGTTTGATCTGTATTATCAATAATTATCCCAAATAATGGATTATGAATATTAGTATCATAATGATATTTTATTCTTTCTTTTTCTGAGTAATTCAATTCTCTATTTCCTCTATCTTTTAGAATCTCCTCTAATTTTGGTGAGAGTGTAAAAAAATATTTTTTAACCTCAACATCCTTTAATTTATTCGTAATGTAATCGTAATTCTTTTGAGATAATGGATAAGGGACAATAACTGACATTTCTTTTTTCACAAAATCTTTAATCAAATTAATGCCTAGATCTATAATAATCGGCATAGCTTGTTCTAGCGGCATCCAGTTAAACATATTGCGAATATCATCCAATTCAACCAATGCAGTTTTAGGTAAATGACTAGCAAGCAATTTACTGACTGTAGTTTTTCCAGAATTTATTGAGCCATTGATAAAAATTATCATTAAGAAATTATATCATAATCGACTATTCTTCTTTATTAAAATTTGTTTTTAAATAATCTATTGCTTTTTGAAATGCTTGTGCGTCCTTAACAGCCAATACTCTATCTTTACCAAACCATTTAATATGTTCAGCTTGTTCTACAATTCTAGTTAGAACACCTCTCCACGCCAATTTCCCAATATTGGGTACTTTTTTAAAAACTTCTAAATCTTTATAATCAGCATTTTCCCAAACAATTGCATCAGCTAACATTATTGCTTCAGCAAATCCGTTTGGCGCCCAAGCAGGAGAAAAATCTATAATAGCTGGAGGTAAAATTTCATCAAAAAGAAAATTTCCTGATAAATCTGTATGAACTAACTGTTTATTCATATCTAGTGGCTTTAAATATGGTTTAATCTGATTATATAAATCTAAAAATTCTTGATCATAATCAAATTCCTTTTCATCTAAAGCAACCTTATTAGCTGTTGACCAAGGACCTCCGGGAACATCCAAAAAACTAGGTTTTTTAATATTTTTAAGAAGTTTATGATATTCGCGACTAGCCTTTAATTTTTCTTTATATTTACCACTTGCATGTTTCCCTGCTAAGAAAAAACACGCGCTATAATCTTTATATATCCAGGTATTATAAATTGATCTAACGAATCTAGTAAAACGAACGCTGGAAACTTCAGGCAAGTTATTAAAAACTTCCGCTTTCCAATTTAAAGATTCAACCCGTCCAACTGGTTTCAGAACTATATTATCAGAAATATAAGTTGTGCATTGTCC
>CAYIPM010000203.1:0-1627 GCA_964365195.1 Candidatus Woesearchaeota archaeon | reverse complement strand
TCTTCAAAATCTTTTGATTTTGGAGAGACAGAAATTCCTTGAATTTCTTTATTTTGTAAAAATTTTTGATAGTAAAAAATAAAAAATATTTCTACACTTTTCCGAAGAATAATTTTATTTTTTTATCCTTAATTTGCTCGTCAAGCTTTTCAGAATAATTTTTTTCTCTCACACCTTCAAATAAAACTTCTTGAGCATTAGTTCGCTCTTGTAATAATATTCTTTGTGTTTCCAGTAATTTTTTTAACGATGCATCCGTAATAATTCCGAGCCGAATCTTGTTCGTCTTAACATAGCTGGCTTTTTTTCTGGCCGCTTGAATTTTTCGCGAAATCTCTCGAGCATATCCCTCTGCTTCAAGTTGTGGCGTCATGGTAGTATCAAGTTCAATGCGTATTTCTTTTGATTTTTTTAATTCAATTTTTTTTACATTCAATTGATTTTCTAAAAGAGTAACAAGATGCTTTGAAAAATCTTTCTCAACATGAACAATTGCTTTTG
This sequence comes from Candidatus Woesearchaeota archaeon, assembly GCA_964365195.1. Taxonomy (GTDB): domain Archaea; phylum Nanobdellota; class Nanobdellia; order Pacearchaeales; family GW2011-AR1; genus ARS1285. The sequence goes on along the minus strand of CAYIPM010000203.1, from coordinate 1,126 downwards.
CGAGCGGCCACTTTAATCCAATTTTAATTCCCTCCCGTTCTGCCAAACCTTTTTCGATAATTGCAAACAATAAAATAAAATGTTCTTCTAGATTTTTGTCAATTTTTTTTTGGTCAACTTGAGGCCAACAAGATAAATGAACCGAATTTTTTGAAAAATGTGAATAGACATATTCAGAAATATACGGAGCAAACGGAGCAATAAGCAAGGCAACTGTTTCTAAAACAATTCCCAAAACAGCTTTTGCATCATCTCTATCCCGAATCATCTTAATATAATTACGGGAAAAATCTCCGACGACAAATCTGTTTATTTTTTCAAACGCTGCATGAATTTGATACTCGTCAAAATCTTTTTCAACTTCAGAAATTAAAGAATGTAGTTTACTAATGATCCAATCATCTTCGATATGAGTTCCTGCCTTTTTCGATTCCTGCTGTTCATAATATACATAACAATTTTGTAAAATCGTTAAAAACGGTAACACTTCTTCTTTCATTAATTCATATGAAAATCTTTTTTGATTTCCGGCTTCATTCGTGCAAAATTGTAGCCGAACAGCGTCGACACCAATCTTATTGATAATGTCATCCGGCTTGATGATATTGCCTTTGCTTTTGGACATTTTTTCTCCCTTTTCATCAACAATATGACCTGCGCAAATAACATTCTTATATGTGGGCTTGTTGAATAAAATCGTGCCTAAAACATGCAGGGTATAAAACCAGCCGCGCGTCTGATCAATCGCCTCGCTAATAAAATCATACGGAAATAGTTTTTCAAAATATTTTTTATTTTCAAAAGGATAATGCAATTGCGCAAAACTTGCAGATCCCGAATCATACCAGCAGTCAATGACATCATTCAAGCGTTTCATCGCTTTGCCGCAGTCACATTTCAAAGTAATAGTGTCAATCCACGGCTTGTGTAGATCAATTTCTTTTTCATTAATTTTTTTAGTTGAAAATTTTCTTAAATCATCAATGCTGCCAATTATTTTTTCTTTGCCACAACTGCATCGCCAAATGGGAAGCGGCGTTCCCCAGAATTTTGATCGTGACAATGCCCAGTCTTTTGCACCCTCAAGCCATTTACCAAAACGACCTTCTTTAATATGCTCCGGAAA
>CAYIPM010000202.1:0-1635 GCA_964365195.1 Candidatus Woesearchaeota archaeon | reverse complement strand
GTTCCGGGGATGATTCCTAATTTATATTGCGGATATTTAAAACTACTCACTGTAATATCTGAAGTGTCGGCTTTAAAAAGTGCCGTATTTATCGAAGGAACCCAACCGAATTTTTGAAATGACAATTTATCATTTTGCCATTCTCCAAGCTGAATTGCTTCACCCTCAATAAAGCCCGTTTCGTTCCGTGCCTCCAATCTTTCTTTTTCAGTACTCCCTGCAATTACTTGATAAAACAATCGTTTATTACCGATCTTTAATTCAAGCAAATCTCCCTCTTGTAGATCGTCATTCTTTTTTGAATATTCAAATTTAATTTTTCCAATAGTCGAATTTTCAATAACAATACCAACAAGATTATCAACTTTTAATTCTTTGTTTGTAGCATCAATTTCTATACTGTCAGATATTTTATAAACAATATTTTTTTCAAGTTTTTCATTCTCTTTTTTAGAATGTCCTAATTGAAGAACTTTTGCCCATTTTTCTTGATTAAGCAAGTAAGTATCAAACACTATGCCCGTGATAGTAAAATCTTTTGTGTCTTGCATAGAATATCTAAATTTAACAACATCAAATTTTATGATACTTTTTCTATCTTCGAATAATTTTACGAGGAATATTTTTCTTGACTGCACACCAAATATTTCGCCAATCTGGTCGCTGTTTTCTTTCTTAACCACCAAAGAAAAACTGTTGTGGATCTGTTTTGGGTCAATAAGTACAATAAAAAACCAGATTACAAATAAAATTAATGTGTAAAAGTTTTGAATTGAATAATATGTAAGTAAAAAATACAAAAAAATTGAAGAATAGAGAACCTTTCCTCGCCCAATGATTACTACTAAATTTTTAAGTGTATTTGCAACCCTATTTTTCAAATGATCCGGACTTTTATTTTTGTCATCCAAAGCCATTGCAATAATTGATGCAAGAAGAAGTAACAAAAAAACACTTACCGCTGACCACCAAAACATTTGATTATTAAAATCAGTTTTGATTGATAAAAAAACCAGTAAAAGAGGTATTGTATTTGTAATGACATTTTTAGGCGATGTGTAATACGGCTCAATAAACAAGACTGAAAACAATGCCATGAAAATACCAGAATAAAACCAGAGGTCTTTTGTGTCAGTACTTGGTAAAAATGTACGGGAAGTGAAATACTGCACAATTACAAATACAGCCAAAAAGATACCAAAAATTATAAATCTATTTTTTGAGAGAAATGTAATGTTTTTAAATATAGTTTTCATAATATTTATTGCATCCTATTCTCAGCAACCTTAAAATACTTTTTGTCCTTTTCTATACCTATCCAGTTTCTACCAAGTTTTTTTGCAACAAAAGTCGTTGTACCACTCCCCAGAAATGGATCAAGAACAACATCTCCTTTGTTGGATGAAGCAAGAATAATTCTGCGGAGCATTTCTTCCGGTTTCTGTGTCGGATGGATAGCTCGATTATCTTTCCCCCTGATTCTTTCTTTCCCTTGGACTAGGGGTAATTGCTAAACATCACGCATTTGTTTTAGAGAGCCGTCTTTTTGTTTATCTGGATTCATCTTCTTTAATTCCTCATAGTTAAAAATCCATTTTTTACCCTTAACTGCCCACACAACAAATTCTGTAGAGT
>CAYIPM010000201.1:0-1638 GCA_964365195.1 Candidatus Woesearchaeota archaeon | reverse complement strand
CTTATTGGAACGGCTCAATAGACCAAGTTCAAATTTGGAATCGTTCCTTCACCGATTCTGAAGTCTACCAACTGTATGCTTCAAATTTGTATAAATATAATGCGACGCAGTGGTATTTATATGTAAATCAAAGCAAAAATACCAGTGATGCGCTAGATCATGGTAATTATACCTATTTTGTTTCGGCAAAAAATACAACTAACTGGGAAAATCTTACTGACATTCGAACTATAAATATTAATAAACTTCCTAGTATTATTTTTGCAACTCCTGCAAATAATACCAATACAACTGATACATCCTTAGATGTTAACTTTACTATAACAAGTACAAATGCATTAAGCTCTTGCTGGTATAGCAATGATAGTTACTTAGTTAACATAACGTTTGCATGCGGGCAAAATATTACCAATGTAACTTGGAGCGAGGCAAAGCATAATGTAACAGTGTATACAAATGATTCAACGAGCAGTCTTGCACAAAAGACTATTGTGTTTACTGTTGATACCAGCAATCCAAACATAACCCTACTTGTTCCTGACGATGGTGCGGGCTATACTGCCAATTCACAAACAATTAATTTTGGATATAATGCTAGTGATAATCAGAATATTGCCAACTGCAGTTTAACTGTTAATGCTGTTGTTAATCTTACTAATAGCAGTATAAATAAAAGTGTCTTTAATAATTTCTCTCAGACATTTTCAACAGGAACGTATAATTGGAATATTAATTGCACTGATTATTCTACAAATAAAGTTAATTCAAGCACGCGAAGTTTTACCATAACTGCTCCTGCAGCTAGCAGTTCTTCAAGTGAACCGGGTGGTTTAGGAAAATCTTCAACCGAGAAAACTGATCAAGAGGAAGAAAATATTATTGATGAAACGAGCGCAGAAGAACAAAGTTATGAACGAACAACTTTTCCTGATATCACAAAAAATATTGACTGCGTTTCAAATTATGAATGCTCGGAGTGGAGCGGCTGTCATGCTTTGTATACTACCAACACTCTTATTGATGCGCGCATTATTTTAGAAGGAGAACAAACGCGTACTTGTGAGGACGACAATGGTTGCGCCTTTAGTCGTATCGAACAAAAAAAATGCGATCCCGGACAAGCAGTACAGACAAAAAAAGTAAGCAGCGCTTCAATGGACAGTATCTTGGTTTATACTCCTGAAAACTTATTAGTTTCGACAGTAGAAATTGCTAAAGATGATGAACGAGTGAATATTATTTTTTCTTTGCAATAGTATTTTGTTAAGAAGCATATTTATGAGCTTGCCCGAAATCTCGTTAAATTCGATTCGGGCAGAATAATTTGCAATTTTTTACGAAGTATAGTAAAAGACGTAAATTTTTCCCCATATTTGTACGTCTTTTCCTAATAAGTCAAAGACAAAACGGAGAAATATAAATGTCTTTGACTATAAATTCGTAAAAAATTGTTATTTTTGGTTACGCAGATGTATTTTTCGGGCAAGGCCCATATTTACAGCTTTGTCCGGAATAGAATTTTAGAGCCGAAAAATAATTAATCTTAAAAAAATTAGATTGGATATGATCCAAAAAGTTATCCAATCTATAGTAAGGGACATTAATATTTCCTCAAGATTTATATAATAGAAAAACTAT
>CAYIPM010000200.1:0-1641 GCA_964365195.1 Candidatus Woesearchaeota archaeon | reverse complement strand
AATTGGGGTTATTCAAAGTCCTCTATAGAACAAAACCGCTTATGCGGAGATACTGGATATAGCGTAGAACATAAATATAGTGAAAGAATCGCGTCTTTCCCTATCTATAGTAAAAGACATAAGTTTTTTACCATATTTGTATGTCTTTTCCTAATAAGTTATAGTAAATGAAATTAATCTTTGGATATTTTAATTTCATTTCCTAAATCTCCAAACATAATGTTTGTAGACAAAGACAAAATGGTCAAATATTAATGTCGTTGACTATAGTCAACAAAACAAAAAGCATTTTACTAGCTTATATTCAAATTTGAAAATGCTTTTTGTTTGACAAGATGGGGAAATACTAAAGTCGTTGACTATAGTTGAAATCTTTGAAGAGATTTCCTTAGGAAATTGGGATTATTCAAAGTTCTCTATTAATTTAAAATTAAAAAAATAAAAAAAAGAAAGTTTTTGACGTCTTATTGTTGAAACGCTTTTACTATTGTCCAGACACCGCATAACGCAATAATCCAATATACAACTGTTGCTACCTGCGGCATTGAGCCCAAAATTTTTTCCACAAGATTCCATTCAAGTGAGGCAAGTCCCCAATTGATTGCTCCGATGCCTGCAATTACTAATGCCGTTGTATCATACCAAGCCATAGTTACCTCCTTTCTTATAATTAGAAAGAAAAAGTTATTTAAATATGTTGTGATTTTTTGATGCCATGGTTGAAGTTGTTCGGGTGCGTTTTATTGGGAGTGAATCATCACGTGGGTGTGAAGAAGCGCCGGTAAAAATTTTGGATTGTTTTAAAACTATTTCCTGTCGGGAAAATGGCGATAGCATCAATATGGACAAGATTCGATTTGAAGAAATTCATGTAAACCTGCACGATCATGCCGAAGCAGAGCATCTTATTTTTGAAAATGGAAAAGAAATATTTGCCAAAAATTTTCATTCTTTTTTTGTTGGCGGTGACAACAGCATTCTTTTTCCATTGCTGAAGGCCTGGAATAAAGTTGAAAAAAACAATCTTGTCATTGCATTTGATGCACATACAGGATGTGACAACGATTCTCGACTTGATAATTCTTGGCTACGAAAATTAATTAAGAACAGTTTTAATCCGAGCAGCATTATTTTAATTGGCACGCGGTCCTATGGCGAAGATGAAAAAAATTTTTTAAAAACTAAGGGCATTCTTTCTATTGATATGAACTTATTGCGTGAAGATATAACAGGCATTTGTGATTTGGTCATGGAACGAGCGCGCGCAAGCACAAGCTTTTTTGTCGGCATTGATTGTGATGTCATTGATCCTGGTTTTGCACCTGGAGTGAATGTGATTGAGCCGGGTGGCATGAGCAGTCGGGATATGCTTTATTTTTTAGCGCGACTTCGTCTTGTTTCTTCGTATCGCGGCGGAGCCATGTTAAGCATTAATCCTCTCAAGGATTATAATGAACTTACCTGTAAACTTGGCGCACGCATTTTAGCGGAGATGCTTGTATGAGCCGGTGTTTTATTTCTTTGGATTTACCCTCAACAATAATCAATGAAATTGTGATGTTGCAAGAAAAGATTAATAAAAAATTCCATCGAACGCTTGCGCTCACTTCGCACTCGCAATTTCATTTTATTATTTTTTAT
>CAYIPM010000199.1:0-1654 GCA_964365195.1 Candidatus Woesearchaeota archaeon | reverse complement strand
ACTTATTAGGAAAAGACATACAAATATGGTAAAAAACTTATGTCTTTTACTATAGAGGACTTTGAATAATCCCCTTTCCGAAGGAAATCTCTTCAAAGTCCTTCTTAGAGAGTTTTGAATTTGAGGTTTTTCAAAACTCTCTATAGATTTCTCAAGGGATAAAATACTATCCTGTAAATCTGTATGTTAAGAATTAAGGTTTACTTAACACTTTTTGAATTCGGAAAAGCTCCCTTTCAAAAAATATTTCTATAGCCTTGTTCTCCCAATATTTTTATCAACGTATTTTTAACTATTTTCTTTCTTTGATATAAAGATAAATGTAATATAAATCGTGAATGAACTTCTTTTACTTTATTCATCATTCTGAAAAGTCCATCCATTTCAACAATTATTTCACCGGCATTTTTTATTTGTTCATCGCAAAAATACTCTCGACATTCCAGCATTTTATCTTGCTGATTTTCTCTTTTAAAGAATCCATAAGCATTCAAAGCCAATTCTTGAGATAAAGTATACAACCTCTTTTGATAAGCTTCATTCGCTAATTCTAAATAACTATCTGCAAAAATAATTTCGAAATTAATTTCTTCCATAATACAATAGAAAAAAAGATTCAATTATTTAAGTTTTTATATTCATTAATATTAGTAATAATATGGATAATCAAACAATGCTTCAGGAAATTAAAAAAAATAAAAAATATGCGAGCATGAACGATGCATTAATCCAAAAAGAAATCGTGCAGTATTTTAGAACACATCAAAAAATGCAAAATAGAATTTTGAAAAAAAAGGAATTAAAAATAATTGTTAAAGAAATCCGTAAAAATTTACACAGGGTATATGCAAGTTATCAAACAAAAAAGAAAAAGAAAAAAGAGGAATATCTCAAAGAATTGCAAACTGCCATAAATGAAAATAATAAACAAGAAATCATCGCAATAACAAAAAAATTATTATCAATAGCAATTTCAACAAAAGAACGGCTTAACGACTATGAAACTATCTACAAAAAAGTATTTGAGATAACCTCAAAACCGAAAACAATTATTGATCTTGGTGCAGGATTTAATCCGCTCTCTTTTCCATTCATGAATCTTTCTTCCGTAAACTACTATGCCTATGATATTGACGAGCAAGACAGAGAATTTATACAGAAATATTTTACAATTATGAAAAGGCAAGGTTTGCAAGGAAAAGCAGAAATTCTCGACGCGCACAATCTGCAAGATAAAAAAATTTTACAAAATGCACCCAACGCAGACATCATTCTAGCATTTAAAATTATAGACTTGCTTGATACAAAAAATAAAAATATATCCGAACATATCATTACAAATCTATTCAAAGAAAAAAAGACAAAACACATCGTCGCAAGTTTTGCAACAAAAACCTTATCACAAAAATCAATGAAGTTACCGCGAAGAATCGGTTTTGAAAAAATGTTGCAAAGAAAAAATTTACAATTTCAATCATTCTCAACAAATAATGAAATATTTTATGTGATCTCGCCCTCTAACAAAAAACTATAGCGTAAAACATGAATAAGTGAGTATTTTAATTTATGTTCTACGAATATAGCATATGACTAATTTGCGATATTGTCTATTTAACGTCAGATTTATATAATCAAGAGTATTTTATCTTCTAGA
>CAYIPM010000198.1:1230-1674 GCA_964365195.1 Candidatus Woesearchaeota archaeon | reverse complement strand
ATGCCGTATGAAAAATTAAAAGAACTCTCGCGAGACAAAGAAATCACTCTGGTTGACATTCATAAATTTATCAACGAACTGGAAGTCAATGAAAAAATAAAAAAAGAACTCCTAAAAATCACTCCGGAAAATTATATCGGACTGGCTTCGAAATTAGCTACAGGGCAATAAAAATATCAGCATACTAGTAAGGAAGTATATTAAATTTTGAGTATCATCACCACACTATAATTATGCTATAGCATTAGAATAGTAAATTTAAATTATTGATTAAAATTACATTATATAGATTGCAAAAAAGTTATGGAATACAAGTCACAAAATATGGTGTGTCAAAACTGCAAAAAAGACTTTATTATCGAGCCGGATGATTTTTCTTTTTACGAAAAAATCAAAGTCCCACCGCCGACCTTCTGCCCGGAGTGCCGATTTCAGAGGAGACTG
>CAYIPM010000198.1:0-1220 GCA_964365195.1 Candidatus Woesearchaeota archaeon | reverse complement strand
TGCTTTTCCGCAACGAACGTAGTTTTTATAAACGCCAATGTGATTTATGTAAAAAAGAAATTATTGCGTCCTACTCAACGGACGCGCCTTTTCCAGTTTATTGCGTCAAATGTTGGTGGTCTGATCGATGGGATCCTGCTTCTTACGGAAAAGATTTTGATTTTTCCCGTCCATTCTTTGAGCAATACAAAGAATTGCAAGACAAAGTGCCGGCACTCAGTATTCAGAACGATGATGGCATCGGCAGTGTTAATTCAGAATGGTCTTATGATTGGGCCTTCAGTAAAAATTGTTACCTTGGAGTCTGCGGTTGGCATGTGGAGAATGGCGCCTATATGTATAACGCGAATCATGATAGAGAGGTAATAGATGTTTGGAGTGTAGCCAATTCCGAACTCGTTTACGAAGCAGTCAACTGCGACCGTTGTTACAACGTAAAATATTGCACCTTATGTTTTGATTCTAATGATTGCACCCTCGGTTTTGATCTGCGCGGATGTTCCAATTGCACAATGTGCGTAGGACTTCGGAGTATGCAATATTGCATCTTAAATCAGCGATATTCAAAGGAAGAATATGAGTCAAAGATTAAAGAATTGCATTTAGAAAGCCGAAAATCACTAGAAGCGCAGAGGAAGGAATTTCAAAAACTAGTTCTCCAAACGCCGCGAAGGTTTGCTTATAATTTTAAAACAGTCAATTCAACAGGCAACCATTTAACCGAAGTAAAAATGTCTAAAGACTGTTTTTACATTATCGGCCCGACGGAAAACTCGCGATTTATTATTGTTAATGATCGAGCTAAAGATTGCTACGATCTGAATAATACCGGAAATCCGGAGTTGTGTTATGAGTCAGTAACGCCGGATAATTCACGAGGGAATAAAATAACTGTATTCTGCTGGAAGTGCGTAGAGGCAGAATATTCAAATAATTGTCACTCCTGTGTCAACGTATTCGGTTCGATTGGTCTGAAGCATGCCTCTTATGCAATTTTTAATAAAAAATATTCGAAGGAAGATTATATTTTGCTTCGCGCGCGTATTATTGAACAGATGAAAAAAAAGGAGAATGGGGCGAGTTTTTTCCGTCGATGGTAAGTCCCTTCGCTTACAACGAAACCCCGGCGCTTGAATGGTTTCCATTGACCCGAACAGAGGCAGTTAAGAAAGGATATCGATGGAAAGAAAATAAAAAACGAAGTTATACTCCAACTAAAA
>CAYIPM010000197.1:0-1706 GCA_964365195.1 Candidatus Woesearchaeota archaeon | reverse complement strand
GCTCCGCGGTCTTGCGAAATTTCTGAACAGCAATTTTCTAATTAGAATTTTTACGACGCAGCAAGCTGCGGAGTATTAACCCAAAAATTCTAATAATGGTCTTTTAAGATTTATTATACTGGCTTATTATAATCATTCTTTTCACTACCTAAATATTTAAAAATAATTTTTGAATCTTAGTAGCAATTGAATAATTTATTGTAAGAGGAAAAATGGCTGAAATAAAAAAAAGAGAAACTGCGTACAAGGTTCGCATCGGTGATTTATTGCGATCGCATCCTGTTTTTGACTCGTCGCCTGCTGCTGCCGGCATGAGTGCGCCAAGAAATCCTCGCCTATTGCATGTTGAAATTGGCGCGCAACGCATTGTTCGGGTTAATATTATTGCGAGTGTCGTCGATAAATATGAGTCGACTGGTGAGACGCGTTTTGCAACGGCAACACTTGACGACGGCAGCGGGCAAATCAAAGTTAGAGTTTTTGGCGAGGACTTGGCAAAATTGAGTGACATTATGCAAGGAGACACGCTTGTTGTTATTGGCTTACTTCGATCGTTTAATCAAGAATTATATATTGTGCCGGAAATTTTACGCAAGGAAGATCCGAAATATTTGCTTGTACGAAAATTAGAACTAGAAAAAAACATTCCAAAGCCATTGACTCATGAACAAAAAAAAGAAATACGCGCACTGCGTGACGAAATCATTGACCTCGTGAAATCTGCTGAACAATATGAGGGGGTTGAAAAAGAAGATATTATCTTGCGATTTAAAGAGATAAAGCCAGATCTAATCGGACAAGAAATTATTCGATTGCTTGAAGAAGGAGTTATTTACGAGCCGCGGCCGGGAAGAATTAGATATTTAGGATAAAATAATTTGATAAATAAAAAGGAGAATTATTCAGTTACCATAGATGCACGAACATTTAACGCAGGAATTATGTCAACGGTTAATGAGCAGCAGTCTTCGCGCGTTCTTCATTTTCCTGAGCCAGTAAAAACAGGTCCGGATTTGTATGATGGAAACAAATTTGTTGAAATAAAATTTACGCTTGTTAATCCTAAGCCAATGAATGACGAATCGACAAAAAATTATCCTATTTCATGGACTGCGTTAGAAAAACAAATTGGATATGGCGATATTTTTTCTGGCAGAGGTTTTTGGGGACTTGGCATTTATGAACTTGATCAAGCAGCGCGATCTGTTAATACTCTTTCTTATGAAACGCTTGAAACAAGGGTTCTTCGAAGGAATTTATATATTGTGGTGTAGACAGTATCTCCGCATAAGCGGTTTTGTTCTGTCTTAAAAATATATTTTGAACTGTCAATCAAAACCAATCTTTACATATATCGTCGATAAAACAAAACCGCTTCGGGTGGGCGAATGATTCTATTCAAGAAATAAAAAAATAATAATTGAATAGAATCGTGAGTAAGGTGGGCGGAAGGTGGCGGGGCAAAAGTCTGTGCGGAGATACTGGTAGAATTGGATGAATCGCTATCCTGCAAATATAACGCGCACCTATCGTTACCCTAAAGATTCTAATCTGCCTTTGACTGTCTACAAGAAACGAATAAAAAAAGGGGCATTCAATTTACGAAAGGCGTTGATCCTGATTTGTTCCAATAATATATTTTAGTGATTTGTGCTTTGTCCGGATTAACCCAAACCTCAATATTGAAAAAATAAAAAGTTAAATTT
>CAYIPM010000196.1:0-1715 GCA_964365195.1 Candidatus Woesearchaeota archaeon | reverse complement strand
CAATATGCGCAATTTTTATAAGCTGCTTATCAAAATTAATATTAAGTTCTGCGGCAATAACTTGTGCAGCTCCCTCACGGCTAATAAGCCCGGATAATTTTGCCTGCTTTGCCTGCACGCGCCGTTCAATTTCGTCAACAGTCAATCCAGAATTTTCAGCAATAAATCCTACAAGCTGCGTATAATTATCCATCTATCACCCATCATCTTTTTATAAATTTATAAAAAATAAAATCATGTCCGGTTTATAAGAATTATGGTTGTAGAAAAATAAAAATCGACCACCCATCGTTCGCTGCGACTCACTTCGTGGCAAGCTGCTTGGTAAAACGATTTAACCACATATAGAACTACCTTCTTCTCCACCATTCATAATACATGACCCCTGTGATCCATCGGGAAGTGTACAACTTGTTTCATCTCCATATCCATTAATTTCGCAACTTGCATCTCCTGGAGTTGGTTCTGCACAGACATATCCACTGTTGCATTGTGCATCTACCTGTGATGGCAGAGCCCATTGAGAACAATCTGTAGAAGCTATAAGTTGTCTATTATTTTTTTGATTGCATGCTCCATCATTATTACAGCTAGCATCATATTGATAATCTTCACGTATATTTCCATTACAAGTATATTCGAATACATTAATATCACACGTACTTCCCGCGCCAGCTGCAATACAGGTATGTGAAGTTGCAGAACACCGTTGACAAGAAGCAAATACCCATATACCATTACCATTTAATTGATATGCACCACAATCAGCATGAGTCTTACAACGCAAAACATCACTCGCAATTTCTTCTTCTAATGAAAATCCAGGACTTTTCGCCGCATCATTCATAAACCCCATTTTCACAATAAACAAAACAGTGAGAATAAATAAAATAATCAAAACAACATTCAACAAATAATTTTTCTTTGATTTTCTTTCGCCAGAACTTTTTACAACACTTCTCTTTTTCATACACCCACCAACAAAATGAGTTTTATAAATATTTCCTCAAATTTTTTTAAAAATCTATAGAGAGTTTTGGAAAACCTCACACTCAAAACTCTCTAAGAAAGACTTTGAAGAGATTTCCTTCGGAAATGTGGGTTATTCAAAGTCCTCTATAAAAGAAAAAATACAAAAACAAGCAAGTCAACAACAATCATCACAAAAAAAAGTGTTTCATCGACGATGCCACCTGAAAGAATTGGTCCCTTGCTTTGCCAAGAAAACGGCCAAAAAGCAAACACACCTTCTTTCGTAAAAGAATCAACAACTAAGTGAATACTATAGCCAACAAAAAAACCTAAACTTGCAACTGGCCAAAAAATTGCAATAATGCCAGAAAACAACACTGCCGCAAATATGCTATGCAATACGCCTCGATGTTTAAAAATAAATTGCAGTGGTCGAAAAATAAGATGCCTGCCATAACTTGAGTTTTGAGTGTCAATGTCTGGAACCGCGCTCGCAATTAAAACAAACAAGGCAAATAAAAATCCCTGCTGCACATACTGAAAAAAAAGCAAAATAAAAAAAATCCCGAAAACAAGATGCGTGCGCAGTAACATAGTTCCTCTTTAAATAAAATAATAAAAGAGAGTTAATAAAATTTTGTGCATTAAAAAAAGAAAGAAAATCGTTGAAATTTCCTACCGAACCGAAAGCAAGCTGGAGCGGTCTTACAGAAATTTCTGAACAGCAATTTTCTAATTAGAAT
>CAYIPM010000195.1:0-1718 GCA_964365195.1 Candidatus Woesearchaeota archaeon | reverse complement strand
TCGTAGGATTTGTAGGATTCGTAGGTACAACAACACTTGTGCCGTCTTTTGCAGAATACATATAAATTCCACCAATAACGACAATTGCTAAAAGTACAAATGTAGAATATTTCCACAAATCTTGCTTTTTTATTGTTATGCTTCCTTCTTCAGTCATGTTTTCTCCTCCTTTCAATTATCTATCAACATAATTGCACGTATATAAATCTTTAGTGTAATTATTGTCTTCTTTGGTAATAAAATACGCGACTATTGTATTACTACTTTTATTTTATATATAAAACTATAGTAAAAGACATAAGTTTTTTACCATATTTGTACGTCTTTTCCTAATAAGTCAACGACAAAATGGTCAAATATTAATGTCGTTGACTATAACGGCAGATAAAATAAAATAAATTGTTCCAAAGCATTTTTATGTCCATAAATTGAAAATCTCATTCTTTAGAAGGAGGTCATAGCTTTAGGGTTTTCAATTTTGGATCACATTGAAAATTCTTATGATCTTCTGAACAGAAAGAAATAATTTTTTCTGTTTCCTAAAAACAAGTGCCTGCTCACATCACACCTTTAGGCGTGGGTTTCCAGCCGTTTTTTTTGCTATACCAACGGAAATAAATTTTCGTAGAAAATTTTTTCCTTGGTATTTAGGAAATGAAATTAAAATTTACGAAAAATAATTTCATTTACTATAACTGAATATATAGCTTATAGTAAAAGACCGAAATTTTCTCCATACAATCTCTTCGCACATTTTAAAAACTCTCTTTTACATTCTGTATCATGTCCGAAACTTTTTTTGAAAAAATAAAAAAAATATGGAACTGGATTTGGTATTCCGATTCAGTATTAAGTTGGCTAGTGGCGCTTGCTGTTATTTTTATTTTTGTCAAATATATTTTTTTCCCAATATTGTCTTTGATTATGGGAACTTCGCTTCCATTAGCAGGTGTAGAGTCATCTTCAATGGATCATCAGATAGTGCGCGATGATGCAAGCATCTATAATCTTTGCGGCATAGCATATGCTTCCAGTGAAATTTCCTATCTTGATTTCGAAGAATATTGGAACAGATGTGGCAACTGGTATGAAACACGAAGCATTACAAAAAAAACATTTCAAAATTTTTATTTAAAAAACGGTTTTAAGAAAGGTGATATCTTAATTGTCTGGGGAAGGTTTTCTCCAAAAATCGGCGATATAATTATTTTCACGCCCAATACTGATTCATTTGCCCCGCGTCCGATCGTCCATAGAATCGTGCAGATTGACAAAAACAATAGTAAAATAATAATTCAAACAAAAGGAGATCATAATGCTGAACAGCTCAATAAAATAAACAACATCTATAAAACAGACGAAACATATATTCAACCGCAGCAAATCATCGGAAAAGTTATTTTCAAAATTCCCTATATGGGCTGGCTTAAAATATGGATCATGGAAATAACAAATAAAATTTTTGGAATATAGTTTAATCTTCATAAAGTATGTTCATAGCCCCTTCATACACTGCATATATTTCTGGAAATGGTTGAATATGTTTTGCTTTATTAGAATTTTTGGGTTAATACCCCGCAGCTTGCTGCCGTTGAAAAATTCTAATTAGAAATTGCTGGTGCGAAGCAAAAATTTTGCAGCAAATACTCCGTAGCGTGCTGCGGCAGATATAGTGAAAGATATAGGTCTTTCCCTAATAAGTCAAAGACAAAACGTGC
>CAYIPM010000194.1:0-1720 GCA_964365195.1 Candidatus Woesearchaeota archaeon | reverse complement strand
AAAGGCAAGGTTTTTAATCATAAGAATTTCTATAGATTATATACTAAAATTTAATTCTCCTAGAATGCTTAATGAAATAACGGGTTCAATCCTGAATGCGTCGGGGTTTTTCAAGAGGTATAAACAACGCTTTTTATAATTCTTTTTACCTTTAGGAGTAAACGGCTCCAATAAAATGCTTGTGTCAATTAATGCTTTATCCATCTTTTTATTATCTGAATAGATTTCAATCATTTTTAAGGTTTATTGATTCGTTTATACTATAGAACATTTGGTTTTTTCCTCGATAAACTGTAAAGGTTCTCTTTTTAGCAATCAAAGTCACATGCTTTCCGCCAATAACAACCGTCGACAAACGTAATGATAACGCAATAAGAACATACACCCGGGCAGCCAGGTGAGGATTGAGGGCGCTATAGCGAGCGAATACAGTCAATAAGTGATGCCGACGTTGGTTTCCCCTTAATAATCCCCATCCACAACCTCGCAGAAATTTTTTAATCATGTATCCTGAAAGCAAAGCCGATAGTTGAGTGAGTACATATATATTGAAGGTTAACCCCCTAAAAATATTTTATAAAAGACAATCGGCGGCATAATAAAACCTATCGTAAGGTTTACTGATTAAAGAGCGATTCTTGAGCTATAGTATTTAGGAAATGAAATTAAAATATCCGAAAATTAATTTCATTTACTATAAATAAGTTTCAATTTCAAACTCTTATATCACGATATATGGACAGTATCTTATGAAATGCTCTGTCCGGAGTTAGAGTTATATTAGTAAAAATAACAAATTTTCATCGAATTTACTTCGTGAAAATTTGCCAATTATAATTGTTCGGACGAAGTCCGGACAAAGCATTATGAAACGAAGATTTAAAAATATCATAATTATATCCAAAGTATGCCTCGATAGTTTAGTGGTAAAACACGACCCTGTCACGGTTGAGTCCCGAGTCCGATTCTCGGTCGAGGCGTTTTAATATTGCAGAGCAATATTAATTCTCTTTGAGAAACGGACGAGGAGAGTCTGATTCACTGCAAATTTTTCTTGCGTATAAATTTGTAGTTGTCCACGGCACGCATGCTGTGGCCTCGGTCGATGGCGTTGAATTATTTTTTTGCTATTCCCCGCATATAATGTGCATAATTTAACAATCCTTCATATAAATTATTACTTTTAATCTGAATAAATATTTCATTAAGTCCTATAGAAATAAGAGTTTTATTTTTATAGATTATAAAAACAAATGGAGTAAAAAGTTATTTTTGAATTTACCTCACTTTTGTCAAAGGTATTTTTGATAATTGTTTACCAATTTCTTTTGCGGCTTCATTGACGACAATGTTACATTTTATTCCTTTTTCAGCGCGATTCTTATGGAAACTATAGTAAAAGACATAAGTTTTTTACCATATTTGTATATCTTTTTCTAATAAGTTATAGTAAATGAAATTAATCTTTGGATATTTTAATTTCATTTCCTAAATCTCCAAACAAAATGTTTGTAGACAAAGACAAAATGGTCAAATATTAATGTCGTTGACTATAATCACAAATCTTTCAAAATGGGTGGTAAATTTTGAAAAGCCAACAAAGAAAAAACATATTATTCTGTATTGTCGAACTGGTGGACGAAGCAGAATTGCTGCGGCAGTTTTAATTGAAAAAGGTTTTTCTGCCATTATAGTCAACGACTTTAGTATTTTCCTAGTT
>CAYIPM010000193.1:0-1722 GCA_964365195.1 Candidatus Woesearchaeota archaeon | reverse complement strand
ACAGTTCAAAATATATTTTTAAGACAGAACAAAACCAATTAAGCGGAGATACTGATCTAGTCAACGACAAACTGAGGAAATATTAAAGTTTTTGACTATAATAAGTTTTTTATATTCTGATATTATTCTGAATATATGTTTAGAAAAAGAGTGGTTGAAAAAAGTGAAATTAAATATAGGAATAGCAGTCAAACTGCTTTGCGTTCACTCTTTTTTGTCTTTATATTTTTGATGCTTTTGAATATATTTTTTATAACGCATTATCTTCCCTTTGATATTACTGGAAGAGGAGGCTCGACTGGAGTAATTGAATTGACAATAGAAGAATGGCGAAGCATCTCAATTGATTATCCAATCAACACAACCTATAATTTTTCAAATTCATCAGGAAAATATCCCCTGCAGTTAAATGTCAGCTCAAATTTTAACAGTGAGATACATGCATGGATGTTCACTTTAATAGATGTGACAAATAATATTATTTTAAACAACAGCGAGATCTTTACACCAAACACGACTATTTATCCTGCAAGCGGTTCAAATACCTTAACTGTTATTGCAAATAGAACAGGCAATTATACCATTAATGATAGTGTAACTTTTTTTATTAGTGTTTCTGAAGGAAGCAGTAATGATGACGGCGGAGGCGGTGGTGGAAGTTCTGGTGGAGGTTCTGGTGGCGGAGCAGGAGTTTTAGGATCAGATTTTATCGTTAATCCTGATAGCATGAAAGTATTGATAAAAGAAAATGAAAGTTTTCAATTACCCCTTACTATAAAAAATATGAAACCGAGTATTCAGGCATTTAGTTTTGTTGTGAGCGATAGTTTACAAACTATTGTTAGTTTATCTGAGTCTTATTTTGCATTAACCGGGGAAGAAGAAAAAACAATTACTGTTAGTTTTAACTCGAATAATTCTGGAAAAGGAGTTTATACTGGCAACATCAAAGTAAAAGGTAATACCCAAACAAAAGAAATCCCAATCGTTGTAAGCATTAAAAGCAAGAATGTTTTGTTTGATGTGAGTTTGGATATTCCTCCTCGCTATCGTGAGCTTTATGCAGGTGATGAACTTCTTTTGCAAATTACATTATTTAATTTAGCGGGCGTTGAGAAAACAAATGTTTCGATGGAGTATTTGATCAAAGATTTTGATGGAAAAATTATTTATAGCGAGCATGAGATTGTTGCTGTTGAGACGCAGGTTTCATATGATAAAATAATAAAACTTCCAGCGACGACAAAAATTGGAGAATATGTTGCCCTTGTACAAGCGAGATATGAATCATCATTAGGAAGCTCAAATGCCGTTTTCCATGTCGTAGAAAAAGAAACTCCCTATTCAGCGTCTTTATGGTGGCTTATTTTAATTTTTATATTGGCTCTATTTTTGTTTTTACTTCGGAAAAGAAGAAAGAAAAAATATGAGAGTTATCGCGGCGCGAAATTACTCACAAATCGCAAAAAATCTTATGAAAAAGTTCATGAAAGATCTAATTTTGGCAAATTGCATGCTCTCGAAACTGCATTCAGAGAAGGATATATCAGTAAAAAATCTTATGAAAGGGGAAAATCGCGTTTAAAAAAATAAAAAATATCCTCGAGCGCCGGCGCTCACTTTTCATTCACAATTTCATTTTATTAGAATTTTTTGGTTAATACCCTGCAGCTTGTGAGTTATCTCGTTTTAGTAAAATTAAAAAATAAAAAACGAGATAAC
>CAYIPM010000192.1:0-1737 GCA_964365195.1 Candidatus Woesearchaeota archaeon | reverse complement strand
ATATGAATGAGACGATATCTCCACGACAGGCACGAATTTTGAATATTATTGCCTCCTCAAACGGTATAAATAGAGAGTCGATACAAGCAGAAATTAAAAAAATCTATGATATATCTAAACCAACCTTGATTCGTGATTTGAACATCCTACAAAAACAGAAGCGAATAAAGAGCATTGGGAAGGGTCCATTGACGAAATATCATTCGTATCCTGAAAATCCTTTATTGAAGGAGTTCGATCTCGATGCATATTTTTCTATAGATCCGGACAAAAGAACGGGAAAGCGAACATTTGACTTTGGAATTTTTAATTATTTACCCAATCTGTTTACTTCAGAAGAAATGTTATTTTTGGAAAAAACAACAAAGAGGTATTCAGTCGCAACTTCTTCCCTCGATGCATCAGTTTTAAAACGGGAGTTGGAACGATTTACCATCGAACTTTCATGGAAATCTTCCAACATTGAAGGCAATACCTATACACTCCTTGAAACAGAATCACTCATTAAAGAACGAAAGGAGGCAAAAGGGAAAACAAGAGAAGAAGCCATCATGATATTGAATCACAAGAGTGCTTTTGAGGAAATTTTAAAACACAGTAAAGATTTTACGACTATTTCCTTATCAATAATAACGCAATTGCATAACGTATTGGTTAATGATTTACACGTCACTGCCGGCATAAGAAAGCAAGCGGTCGGAATTACCGGTACGACATATGTCCCGCTGGATAATGAACATCAAATACGGGAGGCGTTTGAAAAGATTATTTCAATTATTAACAGGACTAAAAATATCTTTGAGAAGGCGTTTATTGCTCATGTTGTGATTGCCTATATTCAACCATTTGCCGATGGTAATAAACGAACAGCCAGAATGATAACAAATGCAATACTTCTCGCTCACGATTTGTACCCTTTATCATATCGAAGTGTTGACGTAGATGTGTTTAAAAAAGCATTGATATTATTTTACGAACAGGGAAGTATTTGCGAGATGAAACGGTTGTTTATTGAGCAGGTACTATTTGCAAATGAAACCTATTTTAGGTATATCGTAAAATAAATAATAAGTTCGAATATCGTCTATTGTTCGGAGTAAGTGATTTTAAGCCTCAAATTTTTTGTACCCCTCGTAGGACGGTTCGAACTTTTTGATATAATTCACTTATAAAGACCACAGAAAATCAAATAGTTACCCTTTTTGGGGGTAGAAAAATAGGATATGCAGAATATGGCGATCCAAAAGGAAAGCCGTTGTTCTTTTTTCATGGTTGGCCAAGTTCTCGCTTTCAAGCAAAAGCAACAGACAAAACAGCAAGGAAATTGGGTATTCGTGTAATTTCACTTGATAGACCAGGATATGGAATATCGGATTTCAAGGAACAGAGAACGCTCCTTGAGTGGCCTGATGATGTTATTGCTGTTGCGGACAAACTAAAAATTAAAAAATTTTCCGTTGTTGGAATATCGGGTGGTGGACCATATGCTGCTGTCTGTGCATATAAAATTCCAAATAGGCTAAGCAAAGTTGGGATTGTAGTTGGTCTTGCACCAACTGATATTGAAGGTGTGTTACAGGGAATGGCGTTTTTTAATAAGGTTTTTTGGTATTGTTACCATATATTTCCTTTTCTCATTGAGCTAACCTCGTCATTTCACTTCGCGCAAGCAAGAAAGTATCTTCCGGACGTCTTTTCGTTTGGGTATAGAGCAAAAGCAGATAGAAATCTGCTGTC
>CAYIPM010000191.1:0-1742 GCA_964365195.1 Candidatus Woesearchaeota archaeon | reverse complement strand
TAATTAATGTATCATTAAGAATTCCCTTAAGGGAATTCTATGTGGGATGGAGCCTCATCCACTGTAACATTTATATAATTTCATTCTTTCTGTACAGCGAGGTAAATGATTCTATGGATGAAATCGAGGATATTTTGCAACTGGTGTTACAAGTTGAGAAAGCGCTCAAAAATAAAAATCCGCTCCAAATAAAAAAAGTTAGTGAGGAAATTATCCAGCACACAACCATGCATCAGGACGAAGATCTTGTGGCATTTGCCGTGATTATATATGCATTGAGTAAATTAATAGAACGGGAAATTGATGTAAGGGGAAAATTGTGGGCAGTGTTTTATAAAAAATTTTATCGCAATATTAACGACATGATTCTGGCATTGCGTGAAAAGGATATTCAAAAATTCAGGGAAGAAATAAGTGCAAATAGAAAATTGATTGACGGACTAGTCGGAGATGTGCGAAAATACATAAACGATGTATTTATCAAAGCAAAGATTAACAAAGCATCACAAATGTATGAGCATGGAATTTCTATGGGGAAAACTGCCCAAATATTAGGGATTAGTATGTGGGATATTGCAGAATACAGCGGACAAAAAGGAATTACTGATCCGCATCATCTTTCACTAACATTGCCAATAAAAGAAAGAATCGCGCTCGTAGAAGAAATATTTAAACAATGAAAAAACAAACAGTAAAAATCATGCAACCGGCAAAGAAAAAAATGCTCATTTTCGATGCAGGACCGCTAATTAATTTTGCAATGAATGGATTACTGGACGTGTTAGAAAAATTACAACAAAGTTTCAATGTTGAATTTATCATAACAAAAGAAGTAAAAGAAGAAATTATTGATCGTCCGCTCACCATAAAAAAATTTGAACTTGAAGCAATAAGAATAGAAGAATTATTTAAAAGAGGGATTATTAAACATGCGGATATTACGCAAAACCAAGTGGAAGAGTTGCGAGTCATTAGAAACAGACTTATACAAATTGCAGATAATACTTTTTTCTCTTCGCGCGGTCCAATTCATTTGTTAGATAAGGGCGAAGCAGCAGCGCTGGCACTGGCAAGCATTTTTAAAAAATATAATAATCAAGATATTCCCATCGCCGTCGATGAAAGAACAACTAGAATCTTGTGTGAAAATCCTGACAATTTAAAAAAACTTTTTGAAAAAAAGCTAAAAACATCCATTCGAGTCGAAAAAAATAATTATCAGTATTTCAGGGAGTTCAAGATTATTCGAAGCACAGAGCTCGCCTATATCGCCTATCAAAATAAAATCATATCAAACACAGATCCACGAATGTTTGACAGCGTCCTCTACGCCTTAAAATTTCACGGCTGTTCAATTACCGACCAAGAAATTGAAAGCATGAAAAAGATGGCGGAATAATCGCCGAGATACTGTCAAGTTAAGGAGATATTGACAATTTTTTATAGAGGACTTTGAATAACTCACATTTCCGAAGGAAATCGCGTCAAAGTTCTTCTTATAGCCAACGACATTAATTTTTTTCGTTTGTCGTTGTCTACAAACATTTTGTTTGGAGAGATAGGAAATATTTGATTTTCTTTACGTCCATAAATTGAAAACCTCGTTCTTTAGATCTGTGTGATTTATTTTCAAATTGGATTTAATATCCCGCAGCTTGCGAGCAGTTTCATTTTAGCAAATAAATAAAAATAAGAAAATGAAACTGCGAGTTGCGTCGTCAATTTGAAAATTAGAAATTGTC
>CAYIPM010000190.1:0-1744 GCA_964365195.1 Candidatus Woesearchaeota archaeon | reverse complement strand
TATTAATAACAATAATTTTGGCAATTTTTCTTTCTCTGTTTATTTCTTTTCTGACACTTAGTTTTTCTGCGAATAATGCAGAATCGCTTGATACAGGAAAAATAATTCTGCGTGTCATTCCTTCTATAGATGTGCAAGAGGGAGTGATTACCGTCGAAATCGAAGATAAACCAACCACTAACACCAACAATGAAAAATAATTATTTTATAACGCTGATATTTGTATGTGTTGTCGTTGTTACAGTGCTTACCTCACTCATAACCGTTTACTTTTTGCAGACACCATTTCTCAAAGGACCTGGTCAAGAAGGAACTGTCGAAATTTTAGGAGGAATTTTACCTGTTGTTGATGTAATCATCATTGACAGTTCAGTAGTTGCGGGTATTTCAGATATAATACAATTTTCAGGAGCAGTTCCTGGAGGAACGTATAATACAGATATTATTCCAGCAACATCAGATCCATATCCCTTTGTTTTACGAAATAACGGCAATGTGCGGGCAAATATTGAAATTGATGAAAGAAGAAATGCACTACAACCAAATCTAGGATTATTCGACGATCCTGCAAGTCGATTAAAATATTGGATTGAAAAATCAGCACCTATTGTTGGCGCAATAGGATATAGTTCTTTAGATAATTGTCCCCTTCTTACTGATTGTTTTATAGGAGCTAGTTGTGTCTTACAACCAGATCCGACTAATGCAATTTGTGTTATTCCGCGCGCGAGTAATGGAAGAACTCTTGCCATCTCAAGTCTTAATTATGTTGATGCAACTGATGAAGCGTTTTTACATATTCTTATTCATATTGACAACAATGAGCCAGCAGGAACAAAAAATACAATTGTTACAATAACTGGAAGTCAAGCATAATAAAGAAAATCGCTGAAATTTCCTACCGAATCGGAGCAAGCTCCGCGGTCTTGCGAAATTTCTGAACAGCAATTTTCTAATTAGAATTTTTACGCCGCAGCAAGCTGCGGGGTATTAACTCAAAAATTCCAATGAACAATCAAAAATTTGTAATAACAAGTTTAATTTTAATAGTGCTTGCTTCAGTTCTTACAAGTCTTATTACAGTTAATTTTTTTACAGAACCGTTTCTCAAGGGACCAGAACAAGAAGGAACTGTGGAAATCACCGGTGGAATTTTACCTGTTGTTGATGTCATTATTATTGATAGTTCAGTTGTTTTCGGCATTTCAGATACTATTCAATTCACCGGAGTAGTTCCGGGCGGAACATATACAACTGATATTGATCCGTTATCATCTTCTCCCTACCCCTTTGTCATCAGAAATAATGGGAATGTCGACGCTAAAATAGAGATTGATGAAAGAAGAAGCGCAGTAGCAATTACCTCAGGATTATTTAGTGATGCAAACAGCAGATTAGGATATTGGGTTGAAAATGCAGCTCCGATTGCAGGAGAAGTAGGATATGACACACTTGATGATTGCGCATCACAGGGTGGGTGTCGTCGTTCAGCAGACAGTTGTGAATTTGCTTTTAGTCCAAGATGCATTATTCCAATTGCTGGAAATAGAAGAACAACCGCAATAAATAAATTAAAATACCTTGATAATGCCGACGAAGTGTTTCTTCACATATTTATCAAGATTGCAAACACTGAACCCGGTGGAATAAAGAATACAATCATCACTCTAACTGGAAGTCAGGCATAACAATATAGAGAGTTTTGAAAAACCTCAAATTCAAAACTCTCTATAGAAAAAGACTT
>CAYIPM010000189.1:0-1778 GCA_964365195.1 Candidatus Woesearchaeota archaeon | reverse complement strand
ATAGTTTTTCTATTATATAAATCTTGAGGAAATATTAATGTCCCTTACTATAGATAGGGAAAGACGCGATTCTTTCACTATATTTTTTATTGACAAAATGTTTAAAAAGCTGTAAAAACTTTATTTTTGATGACTAATAAATCTCGATGTTTGATTCAGCGAACTTCTTTTATTATTAGTATTAACTAAACAAACGAGTTTTTTACTTGTTTGCAGGATATTTCTATGATGTTACCCTTCATTCCTCTGGCTTTTGAATATGATGATTTTAATCAAGATTTGTATCTATTACGGGGAGTGATTTTTTTTGCTTGGTTTCTAAAAGGGCGTGTTTTATTTTGCATGCAGGGCGTTGAATTTGTTTTCGAAAAAGAAGGGTGCATGAACGGAGGAAGCACTGGTTCTTTTTGAAAAGCTTAAAAAGTCCTGAAAATAAAGTAATAGTATATGAAAACTTTTAAGGAAATAGAAGAAGAAGTTCGCGCGTTGTGGAAAAAGAAAGCCGTAGAAATAAAAAAGGCGCTACAGGATGATCCCAAGAAAAAAATGTTTTCTTTTTTAGAAGGTCCTCCGACGGCAAATGCGCCGCCTGGCTTGCATCATCTTGAAGTTCGCACCTTTAAAGATATCATCTGCAAATACAAATATATGCAAGGATTTTCTGTGCCACGAAAAGGCGGATGGGATTGTCATGGACTGCCGATTGAAGTGCAGATTGAAAAAAAATTAGGGCTTAATTCAAAAAAAGATATTGAGAAATACGGCATTGATAAATTTATTCAAGAATGCAGGGAAAGCGTTTTTTCAAATATTAAAGATTGGAATAAATCCACAGAAGAACTTGCTTACTGGATTGATTTAGAAAAGCCGTATATAACACTTGATAATAATTATATTGAAAGTGTGTGGTGGAGTTTATCGCAGTTATATAAGAAAAAATTATTATATGAAGACTATAAAGTTGTGCCGTTTTGTCCTCGGTGTGGAACACCTTTGTCTAGCCATGAAGTCGCACAGGGCTATAAAGATGTAACTGAAGAATCCGTGTATATTGCGTTTAAACTAAAAGATAAACCGAATGAATATTTTCTTGTTTGGACCACGACGCCGTGGACATTGCCAGGCAATGTTGCTTTAGCTGTTGGAAAAGATATTGATTATGTTCGGGCGCAATTATCTGACGGAGACAGGGTTATTCTAAGCAAGGATGGGTTGTCTGCACTGCGCGGAGAATATACAATTTTAGAAACTTTTAAAGGAAAAAAATTGGAAGGGATTGCTTATGAGCCGCTTTATCCGATTAAGGATTTGCATAATGAACATTCGCATAGAGTGTTGTTGGCAGATTTTGTAACAACCCAAGACGGAACTGGCATTGTGCATACTGCGGGCATGTATGGCGAGGATGATTATACTTTGTGCAAGCAATTTGGTTTGCCGCTTGTTCATACGGTAAATGAAGAAGGAAAATTTAATGCGCTTGTTCCTTGGTATGAAGGACGATTTGTAAAATCCTGCGAGAATGATATCAAAGAGGATTTACAAAGGAAAAATATTTTATATAAACGAGAAAAAATAACACATGCTTATCCGTTTTGCTGGCGCTGCGCAACGCCGCTCTTATACTATGCCGTTACGTCGTGGTTTATTAATGTTGGGGCGGTACAGAAAAAAATGATAGCGCTCAACAAACAAATTAATAGGTATCATGAGCATAATAAAGAATGTCGTTTTGGTAAATGGATTGAGGGTGAAAAAGAATCGGCATAGTAACGATA
>CAYIPM010000188.1:0-1861 GCA_964365195.1 Candidatus Woesearchaeota archaeon | reverse complement strand
ATTTTACTAAAACGAAATAACTCACAAGCTGCGAGGTATTAACCCAAAAATTCTAATAAAAAAAGAGGTTATTTTTGTTGCAGGTGCAGTAACGCATGTTGTATGCTTTATCGCGGAAGAATATCTTGTCTGCAAACTTCTTGGCAAAAAAACTGATCTGACGTTTTTTTTTAAGTAATTTTTCTACAAAGCCTTAAAAACTTCGCATGAATGTTTTATGTATGAGTATTCAAAAAAATTTGGAGATTATTAACCACCATCAAAAAGAAATTATTCTGCTTAATCAGATTGGCGGATTATTAGGATGGGATCAGCAAACATATATGCCTCCTGAAGCGTCGATAGGAAGGGCTGAACAGGAAGCATTTGTGAGCTCGCTTGTCCATAAAAAAATGATTGCGGACGAATTTTTTAATGCAGTTATTGCTTTGCAAAAAGAAAAACTTGATGCGCGAACAACACGCCTTGTCACAAAATTGCATAAGGATCTGTCAAAATCAAGAAAACTGCCACTGACTTTTGTTGAGGAATTATCAAAAACAACTTCTCTTGCCTTTGATGCGTGGCAAGAAGCACGAAAGAAACAGGATTTTACTATTTTTAAGCCGCATCTGGAAAAAATTGTTACATTAAAACAAAAACAGGCAACATATATTTCCCCTTCATCTGTATCTTACGATATGTTAATCGATGATTTTGAAGAGGGTATGACTGTTGCAAAACTTGAGCCACTCTTTGAGCAATTAAAAGAGGGACTTCTTGAGATACTTACGAATATTGAAAAATCTAAACTCTATAAAAATCAAAAAGAGATTTTGTTACAAAAATCTTTTCCAAAGAATGATCAAATTTATTTTTGTGAAGATGTTTTCCGTCGGATTGGTTTATCTACAGATAGCTCACGCATTGATTTTGCACAGCATCCGTTTGAAACAAGTTTGGGTTTTAATGATATCCGCATTACGACAAATATTCGAAACAGTCCACTTTTTTCTTTTTTCTCGACGGTACATGAAGCAGGTCATGCTTTGTATGAATTAGATTTATCTGAAAAAAAGATATATGATTTTTTGCAAAATGCGCCTAGCTATGGTCTGCATGAATCTCAGTCACGGTTCTGGGAATTATTTATTGCTAAAAACAAATTTTTTTGGCAGTATTATTTTCCGTTATTTAAAAGGAAATTTAAGTTGTCTGGAACAAGGCAAGATTGGTATCGTGAGATACATTTTATTGCGCCGTCGCTGATTCGGATTGAATCTGATGAAGTGCATTATTGTATGCATATTATCCTTCGGTTTGAAATTGAAAAAGGATTACTTGATGGCAGTATTCGCGTTGCAGACTTACCAAAAATATGGAATGAAAAAATGAAAAAGTATTTAGGTATTGTACCTAAAAATGATGCAGAAGGAGTATTACAAGATGTTCATTGGTCGTCTGGAAGTTTTGGTTATTTTCCATCGTATGCACTAGGAACTCTTTATGCTGCGCAACTATATTCGGCTTTACAAAAGCAAATTCCTTCTATAGAAAAGGATATTGTGCGGGGAGATTTTATTGGAATACAAAAATGGCTGAAAGAAAAGGTTCATGCGTTTGGCGCGTTTTTTACAGCAGATGATTTAATAAAAAAAGTTACCGGAGAAGGACTAAATCCTTCGGTGTTTCTTAATCACTTGCGGGAAAAGTATGGGAAATTGTATGGGTTTTAGCCTACTCTTCTACCCAAGAGTGGTTTTGTGAGGCTACTCGATCTACAAATTATTTTGCATCAAAAAAGCTTTAAGTTTTATCACACATTAAACAGGTTGTGTCACAATTCAAAATTGACTCATTTAAATCGATTTTAAGGCTATCA
>CAYIPM010000187.1:0-1866 GCA_964365195.1 Candidatus Woesearchaeota archaeon | reverse complement strand
GCAGCGGATTTTTTGCCGCAGCAAAAAACCTTTAGGGTGTGGAGGATGTCACCTTCATTAAAACAAATTAAATCCGAGTTTGTTGAGTCTGATTAAATCTGTTAATTTAATTTCTTCTTTTATTAGAATTTTTGGGTTAATACCTCGCAGCTTGCTGCCGTTGAAAAATTCTAATTAGAAATTGCTGGTGCGAAGCAAAAATTTTGCAGCAAATACTCCGTAGCTTGCTGCTACAGATAGCAAAATTTTAAGCAATTTCTTTATTAATTCTTCTCATGTAAAGAACTATGGGCTAAAGCCGCAGAGCATTTTTTGAGTTCTTGACAAACAGAAAAATCAGAGTTTTTTATCTCCGAGTTAAAACAAGGAGGGTTAAAGCCTGATTTTTCTGGATTTAAAAGATATAATATCCTTTATAGTCTGGGGCAAATTATTTTAGAATAGGGCGCCAATTATACACTTAAATTGAGGTGAATAATGGAAGCGCTTGATATAGTTATAGTAAATGAAATTAATTTTCGGATATTTTAATTTCATTTCCTAAATACTATAGAGAGTTTTGAAAAACTTCAATTTCAAAACTCTCTAAGAAGGACTTTGAAGAGATTTCCTTCGGAAATTGTGGTTATTCAAAGCCCTCTATAAATAATTATTTATTCCACGTATATTTATTAGAATTTTTTTATAAATTTTCTATTACTGTTGAATGACGGTTGCATAAACAAACATTTTTAAATATTCGAGGTGCTATTGTGAGTAAGTTGAAATAAAATGGAATTTTGTCCAAAGTGCGGCTGTATTCTTGTTGAAGATAGAAAAGAGGCAAAGTGTCCTCGATGCAGTTATAAGTCAAAAGCAAAAGTAAAAATGGAATCAAGTGAGATAATAAAGCGCCCACCAGAAATAGGAGTTATTTCTGATAAAGACACCGACGTATTTCCCGTGACAAATGCAGTATGTCCTAAATGTAACAACAAAGAAGCATATTTCTGGACATCGCAGACGCGCGCAGGCGATGAAGCAGAAACAAAATTCTTCAGATGCACTAAGTGCCGGCATACGTGGCGAGAATATAGGTGATTTATTTTAAGTATTGATATTATTCCTCTCGATATTTAAAATATTCATTCCTTTCTTTACAATAAGGATGTTCTCTTCCCAATACATTTGAAAAAAATTCGTGAGCTTTAACTTCATTTAAAGTAACAAAAGATTTAAGAGAATGAGTACTCGCAAGTATATTGTACAATTCTAATGCAAGTTTTTCATGAGGATACTGCTCAAGATTTTTCAGATGGTCTTGCATATTTTTTAATTTTAAATAATGAACCACAGAATAATCAATGATCAGTTCTATAAAGGGCTTTGAATAACCACAATTTCCGAAGGAAATCTGTTCAAAGTCCTTCTTAGAGAGTTTTGAAATTGAGGTTTTTCAAAACTCTCTATAATCAAAAAAGGAAAGTATAGTAAAAGACATAAGTTTTTTACCATATTTGCATATCTTTTCCTTGTAGTCAACGACATTAATTTTCTGACCGTTTTGTCGTTGGCTTATTAGGGAAAGAAGCGATTCTTTCACTATAGTATTTAGAAAATGAAATTAAAATTTACGAAAAATAATTTCATTTACTATAGTTCATCCTTTTTCTTCTGCAGCAAGAGAATATGCCGAACAACAAACAATTGAAGCAAAATTTCGCAAGGCAATTGATAAATTGGAGCCCGCTATACAATTGTTTAATCGTCGGGAATATTGTTTAGAACTTGGAGCAACAAAAGAAGAGTCTCATGAAAATAAAGAAATTGCTTAAAATTTTGCTATAGTCAAAGACATTTATATTTGCACGTTTTGTCTTTGACTTA
>CAYIPM010000186.1:0-1890 GCA_964365195.1 Candidatus Woesearchaeota archaeon | reverse complement strand
ACAGGGGTTAGCACCTAAAAAGGCTAACCCTTTATACTTTATATACTAAAAATTATAATTTGTAATGGTGTAAAAATTCCTCAATTTTATTTTCATAAAAAGTAATCATTTTATTCTGCAATTCTTTTACCTCTTGAGTAACATGTAATCCTTTCGTATCTGCTAATTCAAATAAAAACATATCACAATAAATATGTGGATAAAGTTGTTGAAGTCGTGTATAGTCTTCATCGGGCGTTTGAAGATGTTTAGTAAAACAAAATAACTCATGAAGCCAGATCATTTCAACAACTTGTTCAGATTCTGGATAATTAACATCAAACCGAGTTAGGATGCGACGTGATGTTGATGCCCCTTGTTTATCGTGCTCAGGACAAGAAGTTGTTCCCCGGTGCGTTACAAGTGTTTCTGGTTTTGCTATATCATGTAAAACTGTCATTAAATGTAATAAATCTCGACGAGAATAATTATTGTGTGGCTTTTCCGGTAAATACGTTTGAAGACGAGAATCAGTTCGATTTATAATATCAGTTAATGATTCTAAAACTGACAACGTATGATCAAAAACAGATTCATGATCGTGCCACGGCGGGAAATGTTCAATACAATTTCGTAAATTATAAAATTCAGGAAAATCAGAAAGAATATCTGTTTTTAATCTTTCAAGAGATATATCTTGTATGCGTAACATATCTTATTAATAAAAAAACACTTTAAAAATATGTATGAGATTGTATACACTAAATTTTTAAAAGTAGTTCATAACTCTGTTTATTCATGCACAACAAAAATATCCTCATCACAGGCGGCGCAGGGTTTATCGCCTCAAATCTTACAAGAAAAATAATACACGATAACAAAATAACTCTTTTTGTTAAGCCGCAAACAGATCTGCAGAGAATTCTAGATATTAAAAATCATGTAAATATTAAAATCATCTATGGAAATTTAACTGATAAAGAACTGCTCACAAAAATAATTCAAGACAAAGATTATTTGTTTCATTTCGCATGGCAAACAGATTTAAAAAAATCAATGCTAAATCCAGTGCAGGATCTGCAGCAAGATATTATTTCACTGATACAAGTATTAGAAATCTGTAAAAATATCAATCCTGCCATAAAAATAATTTTCACTAGTGCAGTAACTGTTATTGGAGAAGCAAGCAAAATTCCGTCAAATGAAGAAGAAAAAGAAAACCCACTTTCTGTCTATGATCTGCATAAATTAATCGCAGAAAAATATCTGCAATTATACTACAAAAATTATAAAATAAAATCCTGTTCATTGCGTTTGTCAAATGTTTTTGGAGAATATCAAAAAATTGACAATCCCAATAGAGGTGTATTAAATTTTATGATTGGCAGAGCGTTGCGAAATGAACCGCTTACTGTCTATGGCGACGGCGAATTTATCCGCGATTATTGTTATGTGCAAAATTATGTTGATGCCTTTATTGCAGCAGCAACACATGAAAATACCGACGGAGAAGTCTTTGTATTGGGTTCAGGGCAAGGCAAAACAATGAATCAAGTCGTAGAAAAAATAAAAGAAATAGTTGAAGAACTGACAACAAAAAAAGTAACAATACAGCATATTCCATTTCCCGAAGGCGATCACAGAATTAACAAACGAAATTTTATTGTCGATCACAGCAAATTTTCAAAAGCAACAGGCTGGCAGCCGCAAATATCTTTCGAAAACGGATTGAGAAAGACGATTGAGTTTTATCTGAAAAATTTATCCAGCGAATAACAACAAAATCAAAAAGTCCTTGAGTGTAACTCCACACTAAAGTGTGGAGTTTGTTGGACTTTTGGATGCAAGAAAATTCTTGTTTTATATTGGAATTTTCTGCACAGAAAATCCAGTGGATTTTCTCGTGATCCA
>CAYIPM010000185.1:0-1892 GCA_964365195.1 Candidatus Woesearchaeota archaeon | reverse complement strand
CGTTATTGCATCTTTCAATAACTGCTTTTTTTGAGAAATCTCCGTCATTGCCAAAGGGCGTTTCTCGAAATAAAAAATAGCGGATAGCATCAACACCTGCAATTGCAATTAATTCGTCAATGTTAATTACTGTGCCTTTTGATTTTGATATTTTTTCCTTGTCAAATGTCCACCAACCATGCGCAAAAATTTTTTTTGGTAGAGGCAGGCTTGCTGACATAAGTATTGCCGGCCAGATGACCGCATGAAACCAGATAATGTCTTTTCCGACGAGCTGAACATCTGCAGGCCAATATTTTTCAAAATTTTTTTTCAATTTTAAAAAGTCAACTCCCGTAAGATAATTTAAGAGCGCGTCAAACCAAACATATGTAATATGTTTTTTATCAAACGGCAAGGGAATTCCCCACGAAAATGTTGTTCGCGAGATGCTCAAATCCTGCAATCCTTCTTTAACTCGGTTTACGATTTCATTTTTTCTCATCGACGGCTCGATAAACTCCGGATTTTTTTTGTAAAAATCAAGAAGTTTTTTTTGATAGTCGCTTAATTTAAAAAAATAGCTTTTTTCTTTTAATTTTTCAAGATTTTTTTTATGAATCGGACATATCAAATCCAGCGCTTCTTTTTCTGTGTAATATGCTTCACAACCAGTGCAATAATATCCTTCATATTCTCCCAAATAAATATCTTTATTTTTATAGATTATAGCAAGAACATCCTTAACAACATCGGCATGATCTGCTTCTGTTGTTCGTATGAATCGAGTGTAGTGTATGTTTAATTTTTTCCATGCGTTTTTAAAATGTGGAACTAGTTCATCAACAAATTCTTTTGGATTTTTTCCTTTTTCTTTTGCAGCATTTTCTATCTTTTTGCCATGTTCATCAGTGCCGGTGAGAAAAAATACTTTTTTCTTTTGCAGTGATTGCCAGCGCGCAAGAATATCTGCGGCAAGCGTTGTATATGCGTGACCAATATGAGGAATATCGTTGGGATAATAAATTGGCGTTGTTATGTAAAAGGTATTTTTGACCATAGTAATCAAACTAAAAAAATGTTAATAAATGTAACTGTTCTTAATGCTCTGTCCGGAGTTAGAGTTATATTAGTAAAAATAACAAATTTTCATCGAATTTACTTCGTGAAAATTTGCCAATTATAATTGTTCGGACGAAGTCCGGACAAAGCATGTTCTTAACGTTTAAATCCAAAAAAATCAGCAAAAGTATTTATATATCTCAGGATTAATTCTTATATGAAATCTTATATGAAATTTTTTGGATTATCCCTGACATTATTAGGAATATTAATCTTATTATTACAGCCTATATCTCATCTTACTGGCGCATTTATCAATTTTTCCTTTTTAGTAGACGAATTTTATTTTATTGTAGGTTTAATCTTGATTATAATTGGTTTTTTTATTTTAACTTTAGATTCATTAACTGATACTATTACTCTAGAGTCAACAAAAAAATTTGAGAAAGATATAAAGGGCAGAGACAGAAGAGCTATTCAAAGAGCTATTGATAAAATAAAATCTGGATTAGCCGATGAAAAATATAGATGGTTAGATAAGTCTTATTCTATACGGGTTGATAAGGGTGCAAGAATACATTATCAAAAGATGAATAACCGAATTATTTTAACCGATTATATTCCTTCTTCAGAACATGATTAAATAAATGCTTATAAGTTATCGTTTTATTAGAATTTTTGGGTTAATACCCTGCAGCTTGTGAGTTATCTCGTTTTAGTAAAATTAAAAAATAAAAAACGAGATAACGAAAAGAGCAGTTTCATTTTAGCAAATAAATAAAAATGAGAAAATGAAACTGCGAGTTGCGTCGTAAAAATTCTAATTATAGTCAACGACATTAATATTTGAC
>CAYIPM010000184.1:0-1896 GCA_964365195.1 Candidatus Woesearchaeota archaeon | reverse complement strand
GCGTCGTAAAAATTCTAATTAGAAAATTGCTGTTCAGAAATTTCTGTAAGACCCCCACAGCTTGTTGTAGGTTCGGTAGGAAATTTCAGCGATTTTCTTTATTAATTTTTTCTTCTATATTTTCCTCAGTCTTCTTCTCTTCCTCAACCTCTTTCTCAATTCTCACCGGTGACACACCTCCCAGTCGTTTAATTTCTTCATCCATTTGTTCTGCAAGATTGACGAGCTGATTTTTTTCAATCAAAAGCGCTTTACTGACTTCATCATATTTGTGTAATTTAATGGTTAAGTCACTCATCACAGAGCTTAAATCAAAATTATTGAGTCGCAACTCTTGCGGCGTAAGAATAGAAATATTTGATGGCAATGTATTAAGCACTAAGGAAAAAAGTAGCATTAAATTATCCAGCTCCATTTCAGCTTCGGCAAATGTTGAAAAAAGCTCTTCATCAATGGTAATGGGTTTTTTCTTTGATTCATCAAGCAGATGAGGTTCATGCACTTTTCTCTCAATTATTTTCACGCCTTTATTTTCAGCAATGCTATTAATTAGTTTTTCAAGAGAATGTTTAATGTGTTCTTTTGGTCGTCCCAAAATTTCATAAATAACGAGCACGCGTATTTTTTCCTGCATCATTGAATAAAATGCCTGGAGTTTTTAAGCTTAATGAAGTCTGAACAATGCTTAATAAATTCTGAATAATATAATCACTCAAGCTTTTTCCAGACAAGCAATAAGCACACCATAACACAAACAAAAGCAAATCCAAAAAGCGCATATTGTTTCATATGTTCATTGACGGATTCATAGGCAACCGCTTCTTCGGTTTTGCTCACAATCTTTCCTGTTACAGTTGTATTAAGGAAAATAATAGACTCTTCTCGCGAATTATTTTTTTCTTGCATAGTGCGTATTTTTTCAATTGTTTTATTATCATTTGTATTATTCATCGACGGTAAAACAATAATATTCTGCCATGTTTCTTTCCAATCTCGTACTTTAAAAATAAGATGCGCCTTTCCAGAAAAATTTTGATAATTCTTTTGCATGCGTATAGTGATTTTTTGCTCCTCACCGTGTAAATCATTTATATAAAACATTCCTGATTTCCAATCATCATTCACTGAATCATAGCGTTCACTTATAATGTTATACTCTGTTTCAATCCATACACGAACATCATACCTGTTTTCAGGAGGTAAATGATCTAAAGTTATAGTAAAAATATTCCCATTAATAATCTCCTCTTTATTCCAATGCGCATCAATCTCTCTCGCTTGATCACCCGTTTTTTTGTTCGTATTTTTTTCATCCCTCTGAACCATTATAAAATTTCCTCCAAAGAGAGAAACTTTTTTCTCATGGCGTACTTTTGTAATAATTTCTACATTCCCTTCAAATTCTTCATGTATCATAAGAGTAAATTTTTTCTCGTGCTCACCATTCGTAAACGCTTCGTTCATCCAATAATTCGTTGATTTCCAATTATTTTCCCAGAATCTTTTTGCAATATGTTTGCTTGAGTTCATAATTTCAAATTTTAAGTCATAATCTCCATCGCTAAAGTTGATTAAATAAACCGTTACGCTAAATTCTTCTCCCGCGTTCACAACTGCAGGATAGTCAAGTGTTACATTTTCTGCAGAAATATAAGTTAGTGCTAAAAAAATAGATATGATTATAAGAACCAGCTGTTTCATCTAAAAAAGAAGTGACTAAAGTTTTTAATCTATGCTTCTATTTCCCCGTATCATACTCACTCATTATTTCCGCATCCGTCAACGCATAATTCCACACTTTAACTTCATCAAGCAAGCCATTAAAATTATAACTGCCTGCTCCGCTTGCAATCTTAAATGGAATCACTGCAGGATTTATCGACGATGCGCTGATTG
>CAYIPM010000183.1:0-1912 GCA_964365195.1 Candidatus Woesearchaeota archaeon | reverse complement strand
CACACTCCGCCGCAGCGGATTTTTTGCCCGCAGGCAAAAAGTTGCCGAAGGCAACCCTTCAGGGCGAGGAGGATGTCACTTGAAAAATAAAATTGTTTGCAAGCTGTGAGATATTTTTTAATTTCAGAAAATTTTTAAAGTTTTCTGAGAGACTAAAAATCTCTATGTAACACAAGATTTTTTAGTGCCTCCACATGGGAACGACTAAAAATCATTGCAAACAAGGGGTATTAAACCCCTTTAGAGCAATAAAGCTCAACGTTAATTTGTTTACAATTTTATAATAGTCACAAGCAATAAATCTTTAAATAGCCCGTTTTCCACTTGATTCAGAAATACTATGAGTCAGCAAAACCAACCTATAAGTATAAGCAATCCTCATCCTATAAGCTCTCCTCAAACATCTTCTTCCACGCGAAGGAGGTTTAATCCACTTAATCACGATTTTATTACGCCAGTATTTTCATGGTATCAACAACATGGCGGATCATACATAACATCCACCATTCTTGGAGGAGTTCTCGCTGCAAGCACTTATTATTTCACAAAAGATTCTTTGTATACTGTACCAAAACTCCAATCACTGCAAACAAAAATAGAAACAAGCGCTATAGAAAAAGAATTTGAACAAAATACATATGCAGTTATAAAAATAAACAATGAAAAAACAGCGTTTTTTGAGTTCAATCAAAAAAGAATTTCTGATCTAGAAAAAGAGTTAATAGAACAAACACAAACAGATTCTGGAAAAGAAAAAGAAAAGGTTCAAGCGGAATATACTGAAAATCTCAATAAAAGAGCACAATTCTACAATGAAAAAATGAATGATGCTGCAAAAAAATCAAAAATAGCATGGGGTTGGGAAAAGCCGATAGAAAAAACGCCTGCACCGACGCCAAAAACAGATCTGCAAGATACTATACATCACATGATTCAACAGTACACAAAAATGCAGGAGCAGACACAATGAAAAAATGGTTAAAAAAAGCAGGAGTATTTTTTCTTGCGGGGGGAATTGTTTATGCAGGATTGTATGGATATAATAAACCTGCAATTGTTCAAGCACCATCCATTCCTATAAAAAAACCAACACACATTTTTTACACAGATATCGATGGAGTGCAATATACATCAAAAAAGAACGATGACCTTGTCATCGGCTTTGATAATCAAACACTTGAATATTTTGTTCGTGATCCGCAGGGAAATTTCTTAAAATTTGATCAGATGAAAGAAGAACAAATAAATCAAATAGAACTAGAAAAAAACAGTCAACTTGAAGCCATTATATTAAAAAGCGGCAAAGGCATCAAAAATATCCAAGATAAATTTAAGCGCGCTCGAGATTATCTTGAAAAACCAGATACTCCTCCGATAAAAAAAGAAACGCCACAGCAAAAACAAACGTTAGGTTATTTTTCGCGATGTCAAAGTGTTTGACAAATCATGCTCTGTCCAGAGTGAGGGTTATATTGGTAAAGATAACAAATTTTCATCGAATGTACTTCGTGAAAATTTGCAAATTATAATTGTTCGGACGAAGTCCGATACAAAGCAACAAATCATGCACTAAAGTTTGTGGAACACTTTGAACATGTCAAGAATTTTAACAATTAAATTCTTGAGCATTATCAGGAATTTCATTCCTGAAGCAAGAGAATTGCCATTGATTTTGCAATTCTCTGTGCAGAAAATTCTAATTTAAAACAAGAATTTTCATGTCCTAAAAATTTCTAAAAGAAATTTTGGGACCCTAAAAAACTTCAAAAAGTTTTTTAGTGCATTCAAAAGTCCAACAAACTCCATACCTTAAGGTGGAGTAACACTTAAGGACTTTTTGATAATGTCACAAAATAGACAAGTTAATGCCCTTCGGGCAGCTCCGCTAGGATAATCTCTTCATTTCTAGCCA
>CAYIPM010000182.1:0-1927 GCA_964365195.1 Candidatus Woesearchaeota archaeon | reverse complement strand
AGGGCCATCAAAAATTAAAAATTTTTGAGGCGAGAAAATCTTTATGATTTTCTGAGCAGAAAATTCAAACATAAAACAAGAATTTTCTTGCATCCTAAAAACAAGTGCCTGCTCACACCACACTTTTAAATGTGGGTGGCCAGCCGTTTTTTTGATTTTTTCAATTACCTCGTTATAATCAACGACATTAATATTTGACCATTTTGTCTTTGTCTACAAACATTATGTTTGGAGATTTAGGAAATGAAATTAAAATATCCCAAGATTAATTTCATTTACTATAACTTATTAGGAAAAGACGTACAAATATGGTTAAAAATTTACGTCTTTTACTATAGAAATTGCTGGTGCGAAGCAAAAATTTTGCGGCAAATACTCCTCTAGCTTGCTGCTACAGATAGCAAAATTTTAAGCAATTTCTTTATTTTTGGAACTTCGGACAAAGCACTCTTTGCAATTTTTTGCAAAAATATCCCAAAAATTCCCGTTGATAAATCTAAGACTGCTTACAATCCTCTTACATCAAACTCATGCTGAACAATCACAATCGTCTGCGAAGCAAAATATGTCTTTGTGCCGATTGAAACTCTATTCTTGAATTTTTTCATTTCTTTTTTTGGGAGGCCATCATGATCTCCCAGCACAAAAACACAGCTTCCCAAATCTTCAGTAGACACATCGCGTAAAAATGTTCCATCAGAATCTAAAATAAAAATTTTTTTGTCATGACTAGTAATATCGTCGACAACACGCGCAAAACTTTTTTTCTCAATAAAACAACCCGGAAAAATTTCGCTTCGTTTTCCTTCCCGATACTTATACAACATGCGTTTGATAAGACCTGCAACGTCTTTTTTGCTGATAGGCATTTCTGGATGTGAAATAAATTCAAGATGCATCGGCGGATTTGGCGGCCCGTTAAAAATAAGATGTAGATGTACCTCGTCCCGAAGCTTGTGAGATAAAAATAAACTTGAGATAATAACGTTAATAACAATATCCATCCTTCCTGCTTTCATCAGATCGTTGCCAAAATTGCCGCTTGTTCGCGCCTTCTGTGAAAAATAAATAAATTCTCGCATATATAAAAAAATACAACTATACTTATAAACTTATTTTGGTAAAAAGCGTTGTAGAAATTTTAATATAGTCAACGACATTAATTTTTGACCATTTTGTCTTTGTCTACAAACATTATGTTTGGAGATTTAGGAAATGAAATTAAAATATCCCAAGATTAATTTCATTTACTATAACTTATTAGGGAAAGACGTACAAATTTGGTAAAAAACTTACGTCTTTTACTATAGATAAAGCCACCTCTAATTATACCAACGGAAATAAATTTTCTTCAGAAAATTTTTTCCTGGGGGTATAGTGAAGTATTGTTATAAAGGGAAAGACGTACAAATTTGGTAAAAAACTTACGTCTTTTACTATAGATAAAGCCACCTCTAATTATACCAACGGAAATAAATTTTCTTCAGAAAATTTTTTCCTGGGGTATAGTGAAGTATTGTTATAAAATAAGATTACTTTCTACAACGCTATTTTTGTGATAAAATATATAAACTATCTTCTTGTATATGATCTTTATGAGTTATGTAACATTCCAAGAATTATGCAGTGCTTGTTATCTTTCAAGAAAATATGTTGAAGAAGAATACAATGCTAATCCTCTTAAACCCTGGACTCCTTCTTCTGATTATACGGCGGATGAAAGAGAGAGAGATGCTCATACATTTTTAGACGAATTATTTCTGAATGATGAAGAATTAAATTTAGAACAGCTTTCTTTGCGTATTTCTGGATATAAAGAAAGAATTAAAGAAGTGAGAGGTCCTATCTGGTCTACTATTGGGAATATGAGCGTTGCAATAGCAAGAGCTGCTGCGGATTCATTTTGTGCATATGTTAATTTATTGCC
>CAYIPM010000181.1:0-1938 GCA_964365195.1 Candidatus Woesearchaeota archaeon | reverse complement strand
GCCTGGTTAGAGCACCGGCCTTTTAAGCCGGGTGTCGCGGGTTCAAATCCCGTCGAGGCCATAATAAATTTTTTCAGTATAAAAATTTATATAATCTCTTCTTTATTATTTTAAGTATGAAAAAAGAGACGATTAGTGTAAATGAATTCATGAACGTTCTTTCAAAACATTTTCAATATGAGCGACAAACGACGCTGAATCGCATGCGGCGTGAGAAAAATGCATTTAAAATTTTGATTGGTTGTCTTGTGAGCATAAATATTAAAGATGAGGTGACTGAAAAAATTTTGACGCAATTATTTTTGCGGGCTGATTCGTTTAAAAAAATTCTTGCAATGTCGACAAAAGAACTAGAAGATATTTTATATTTTGCGCGTTATCGACGGATGAAGGCGGCAATACTAAAATCTGTTTCAAAAGAGATTATTCAGCGCTTTAATGGAAATGTTCCATCAACGCGCGAAGAATTATTATCGATAAAGGGCATTGGACCAAAAACTGCAAACGTTGTCTTGAATTTTGCATTTGACGAGCGCGCACTTCCTGTTGATTCAAACACATTGCGGATTGCAAATCGCATTGGCTGGATACGAGCAGAAAAACACGACGAAGTAGAAAAAATGCTTGTTAATCATCTCGATGAAATTTATTTCAAGGAAGCCAATGCGCTTTTCATGTTGCTGGGTAAAACTATTTGTGTGCCTGTTTCACCATTTTGTTCACGGTGTCCGGTGAATAAGATTTGTTTGAAGGTGGGAGTTGAGAAGAGTAGGTGAAAAATAGATTTTTATAATACTTATTCCTCAATAGAATATGTTTAGAATTTTTACAACAGAAGAATTTGATTCTGATTATGACAGATTGGACGGTTCTGAAAGAGAAAGAGTAAATAAAATATTGAGACAATTGAAAGATCAAGGAGATAGTGTTGGAAAAGAACTTGCAGGAGTGTCAATATTTAAAGAGAAAAAATTTAATGGAAAAAGACTTTATTTCTTAGTATATCAAACTTTTTCAGTTATTTTGGTTTTAGCAATAAGTGATAAAAAGGCTCAACAGGCAACCATAAACCGAATAATTGCACATCTGGCAGACTATCAAAGCTACATTATTGAGGAATTAAGAAAACGAAGTTTAATTTATTAATCTTCTTTCCACTCTTTTATTTTACCTTGTTTAATATTTTCAAGACTTCGTTTTATTTTAGCTACTAATTCTTCATCTATCTCTAATTGTTTTTTTAATCTTTCATATTCTTCTTTAGCTATTGTTACTGTTTCCATGATACAATCACATTAATTATCCTTATATATTTTGTGTTTTATTTTCCCACTATTGTCGATGTGTACGGGAAAGTTGGTGTGGAGAAGAGTAGATAAAAAAATTATTGATGAATGATAAAAGTTTCTAGTCTTCTTTCATCTTTTTCCAACGACCATCTAAATCTAAAAGATTTTTCTAACGTATCATCATTCCAAAAAACAGTATTAAAATCCATGAGCTTTATTTCTCTATTTTTATTATCCCCTATAAAAGATCCAAAATTAGAAGTTAAATCAACGACGGACTCTACATAATTGTGAAGACCTACGGGAATTAAATCATAATCATCTTCATTTTCTGAAACAATTCTTTTTTTATTTTGAGAATAATCTTCCATTACAATTTCATATTCGTCTTCTTTTTGAACAGCTCCAAAATACAAAGGTAATAATGATTCGATGTCAGGATATATTTTTTTCATAAAAAGTAAATTTCCTAAAGACCACATAAAATATTCCTTACTCTTTTTTCTGATTTTTTTTATTCCACCAAAAACTTCTTGTCCTAGATAGTTTGAATTAAAACTTCCTAAGGCATAGAATGTTGCGCCTTTCTCTCTTGAACTACTTCCAACGTAACGCGTCTC
Source organism: Candidatus Woesearchaeota archaeon (assembly GCA_964365195.1). Taxonomy (GTDB): domain Archaea; phylum Nanobdellota; class Nanobdellia; order Pacearchaeales; family GW2011-AR1; genus ARS1285. The sequence goes on along the minus strand of CAYIPM010000181.1, from coordinate 29 downwards.
TCTCTCTCTCTCTCTCTCTCTCTCTCTCT
>CAYIPM010000180.1:0-1978 GCA_964365195.1 Candidatus Woesearchaeota archaeon | reverse complement strand
ATTAATGTATCATTAAGAATTCCCTTAAGGGAATTCTATGTGGGATGGAGCCTATTTTTAATAGAGAAAATGTCGATGAAATTTTTCGAGTGATGGGAACATTTGCCGCAACATCAGATTTAAGTTTTAATTGGTATGACGCCGCGATGTTAAGCCAAGAAATTAGAAAACATTTTAAAGAAAAACCAAAGATTGGTCGAGGCAATATAGAAAGTTTTGAAAAACCTCATATTCAAAACTTTCTATAGAAAAGGACTTACGTCTTTTTCTAATAAGCTATAGTAAATGAAATTAATTTTTGGATATTTTAATTTCATTTCCTAAATCTCCAAACAAAATGTTTGTAGACAACGACAAACTAAAATTAATGTCGTTGGCTATCAAAAAAACAATGTGCCACCCACACCTAAAGGTGTGGGTTTATGACCGGCACTTGTTTTTAGGATGATCCAAAATTGAAAACACAAAGTTACTACCTCATTCTAAACAATGAGGTTTTCAATTTATGGACATAAGAAGGACTCAGAGAACAAGTTCTCTGATACATTCAAAATCAAAGATTTTGAAGTCTTTGAAGAGATTTCCTTCGGAAATGTGAGTTATTCAAAGCCCTCTATAGAAATAATAATTATTGAAAATGAAACTGTCAGATAAATATTTTTAACGTGTTAAAAACTAAAACCACTGCCTGCAAGTTTTTTAAATTCTTCCTGATCTTTTTTCATGCGTTCTTTTAATTCATGCAAGCGTGTTTCTTTATTTTTAATGTCACTCAGTTCATTTTGCAATGATTTTAATTTTCCCTCTATTTCTTCAATTCTTGTGTGACTCGCCGTCTTTTTTTGTTCTTCTCGAAGCTGTGAAAGAGGTTTTATCTTAAAATTTTCTATTTTTCCCCTTACTAGAGAGCTATTAAAAGTGAGTATTACTACCACTACAACAATTAAACCTATAATGACTGCTCCAATAATTGAAAAATTTTCTTTTATTCCGCTGATTGCTAATGATGTGAGGCCTGTGCTTGATTCTTCTGATGTTTCAGTGGTTTTCTTATCAGTATTTTCAGCCGTTTGTTCTTTGATTGATTCAGAAGCAGGTTCTGTCGCAGTTTCTGTCGCTAGTTTTGTATCAGCCTCTTTTGTTTTTTGGTTTATTTCATCTTCTTTTACTGTCTCCTCGGCCGCTTTTTTTGCCTCTTCTTCTGCAATTTCAGCAGCAGTTTTTATTTTATCTTCACCGGGAATAAAATCAAGAAATAATTCCTGACCTGTTGCAATGCCTTCATATTTTCTGTTAATAATATTTGCGGTATCTTTTTTTAGCGTTACTAAAAGATCAATACTTGCAACGCTTACTGTGCTTGTAATTGTTAATTCGCCCGTGCTAGTATCTTTATGAAAACTTTCTAAAGAAGTTAATTTTCCCGCCTCTCGCACTATAAGGGAAACGCGATGATCGGGAAGCGTTTTTATTTTAATAGTTGTGTCTGCGGCAAGAATTAAAGATAGCTGCAATACTAGCGCAATAATGAACAATGTTATAATAAACTTTTTCACCATCTTTATTATTTTAGGCATATAAACCCTTTCTCTTTTATATGATTATACTTGTGGGTTTATAAATTTTTATTTTTTCTGGGCTCCATCCCATATTAAATGCTACGCAAGAAATCCTACTCTTTTAAGGGTAGGATGAATTGCGTCCATTCGTCGCTAAGTATTTATTTCTCGATTGATTATAAAAAGTGAGCTTGACTTTAGCTCACTTGAAAATTACAAGTGTAGTTAGAACTTTCTCAAACTATAGTAAATGAAATTATTTTTCGTAAATTTTAATTTCATTTCCTAAATACTATAGTGAAAGAATCGCTTCTTTCCCTAATAAGTCAACGACAAAACGGTCAAAAATTAATGTCGTTGACTACAAGGAAAAAAATTTCTACGACAAGTTAATGCCCTGCGGGGCATGACTATAACTA
>CAYIPM010000179.1:0-2020 GCA_964365195.1 Candidatus Woesearchaeota archaeon | reverse complement strand
TTCCTGCCCATCCTTGCACGCCGCCGGCAATTGATTTAATAATTTCAGAGTCGCCGTTAATCTATGCCTCTGTCGGTTCAAGCATATCAGTCACAACATTATAGTGTAGCAAATCAACAAATCCTCCTTCTTCTTCAGGATCGCGTGTCCAATGTTTTCGCACTTCACAAATTTGAATAACTCGCTTTTTGCTTTCTAAACCATCAGGCGTTTTAACAGGATTCGCGACAATAATGCAATCAGTTGCTTTAAACGAAGTAACCGGAACTTGCAAATCATTCACCACTCGATCAAAAACACCATACGGTGACGCGCCATGAATTGTTCCTGCAACAACATTTGCCAAAGCGCCAACTCTCATTGCTTCATACAATGCTCTAGCTTCAACACTGCGAACCTCCCCCACAATGAGACTACTATCACCAAGCCGAAGCGATGTGCGTATTCCCTCGTCAGCGCCAACCTCGCTGCTTTCTTTTAACAAGCTTCCGCGCACTTTCATCCGTAAAATATCATACTGCAATTTTCGTATGGCATCAACCGGCAGTTCAAGCGTATCTTCTAAAACAATAATTCGATATTTTGGCATAATTTCTAATAATAAAGCCCCAAGCAGCGATGTCTTTCCGCTTGATCGCGTTCCAGCCACCAGCAACGTACGCGAACCGTCAACTAAAAAACTTAATAATCCTGCAGCGAGCCCATTAATCATATTGTTTTTTATAAAAAGGGGTAATGTCCAAGGAGCATCACGATGTCGTCGTAATGCATATGCAAGACCGCTGGGCGACAACGGTTGTTGAATAATCGCAACTCGTGACCGAATAGTTCCAATTGTCAAATCAGTGTCAAGAATAGGATTTGCTTCATCAAGCGGCCGTCCAGAAATCATCCGAAACTTTGCTGCCCACGAATCAGCATCTTCGCGGCTCGGAATAATATTAGTGATGCACTCATCATAGGTTTGATGTCGTAAAAAAATATGATTCGCGCTAATGGGCGCATTCAATACAATATCATTAATATTTTTATCTTGCAATAATACTTCCACTAGTCCAAAACCAATAGTATGACGCACTAAAATTTTCGCAAGCATGTTTAATTGAGTATATTCCAGGGAAATTTTTTTACTCTCTGCCAAATCTCGCAATAAATCGCGAGACACATTAAAAAAAACCTGCCGCGTTTTTTCCGGATCAGTAAATTCTTCTGCCTTGGGCTGATGTTCAATCAAAACATTGCGCGCAAGATTAATTAAATTCTGCATTTCTTCACTCAAGCCATATTCCGGCGGCATAACATGATACAAATATTTTGCATCACTATCTCGCTTAAGAATTGTAACTGCAGAATTATCCAGAACATCGCCGATCGTGTATTGATCAATAATGCGCGCGTCCGTCGGTAAACTTGCAACAAGGCGCGTAAATGTAAAGTTGGGAATAATTTCAGGTCGAAAAAAAGCATGATAAATGCCGCGCTCATAGTGATAGCCGTCTAAATGTTTCTGCGCTTTTTTTATAAGTTCAGTTTGTCCAAGAAGTGTATAAAATTTTTCTAACACCCGAATATATCCTGCCGCATCAAGTTTCATGGTGTCAGTTGCTTTTTCTGCCTGCGCTTTTTCAACCGAAAGCAGTCGAGAAAGTTCTACAAAACAGGCAATCGGATCGCTTTTTAAGCGCATCAATAAATAAGCAACATCGCTCGCGCGTTTATTTAATTCGCCGGTATTCAATACAGAAAGTTTTGAGGGTGCAAGTAATTTTTCTTGCTTTGTCAAAAAAACAGACAAATCTGCAATTTCCTGCAAAAATAAGGTCTGTTCCGTCGTATAGCTATAATTTCGTTGCTGAACAAAAACAATCCGGGAAACGCCGCTGCCTTCAGTTAATAAATCAATTGTTCTTGAAAAAACGTCGCTGTTGTCTGCAAGACTCGGCACAAAATTTGCTCCCAAATAATTAATGTACAAAACTTTATTTCCTTCTTCACGAGCAATTTCATACGCGTACAATTT
>CAYIPM010000178.1:0-2025 GCA_964365195.1 Candidatus Woesearchaeota archaeon | reverse complement strand
AAACCTCAAATTCAAAACTCTCTAAGAAGGACTTTGAAGAGATTTCCTTCGGAAATGTGGGTTATTCAAAGTCCTCTATAGTCAACGACTTTAGTATTTCCCCAGTTTGTCGTTGACTAGATAGGGAAAGACGCGATTCTTTCACTATATGCTCAATAATCGGTGAGTATATAAATTTCCGCTTCATGTGTAAAAAAAGGAAAAATTGCTTGATTAAAAAAAATATGAATCCGCACGAAGAACAATCGTTTAAAGAAAAAAGAATTAGAGAAATTACCTTAATGTATTATTCTCGCTCCGACGTGAAAAAAGCAATGCTGGAATTTTCCAAAAATAGGGAGACAGTGCCGCGCTATTTTGAGGGATTTGGAAAACGTCCTGACATGTTTCAATACGAATCAGATATTAGTGAGCAGGCAAAAAAAGGAGCAACTTCGTTTCATTGCTCGATAGAATTATGGGATGATCCGCTCGAATTATCGACAAATGTTTCACGTCAGGAATTAAATCAGATGCGCATCGGTTGGGACCTCTTGCTAGATATTGATTCACCATATCTTGAATATAGTAAAATATATGCGGATTTGTTAATCCGGGCGCTAGCCATTCACGGCATTGAAAACGTTGGCATAAAATTTTCAGGAAGCAAGGGGTTTCACGTTATTGTTCCCTGGTCGGCATTTCCCAGAGAAATCTACAATCAAACAACAAAAGACATGTTTCCTGAATGGCCCAGAATCATCTGTCAATATCTTGCAGAAATAATTAAGCCAAAATTAACAGAAAAAATTTTTGAAAGCTCAACAATTAAAGAGATGGCACAAAAAACAAATAAAACTGAAGAAGAGTTATTAGTAAATGAATGTCTCTCATGCCATCGCAGCGCAGCAAAAAAAAATCAGATAACTTGGATTTGCACGCATTGCAGACATTTAGGGGAATTGATAAAAATAGATAATAAACGCCCTCCAAAATGTCCCGAGTGCAGAAAACCGCTTGTCGAAAAATCTCGACAGGAAATATTATTCTGTGACTATTGTAATATCAACGCCATAAAAAATCCTGAGTTGTTTTTTAAGAGAAAAGGATTTCTTAATAATGAATTTCTTACAGGGGAGCGGGGAAAAGAATATAAATCAGAAAGTTTAATTGATGCAGACCTCGTCCTTGTCGCATCCCGTCATTTATTTAGAATGCCTTACTCACTGCACGAAAAAACAGCGCTCGTTTCAACAGTCATCGATAAAAATGCTATTGCGAATTTTCAAATGACACAGGCAAATCCATTCAAGATTTCTGTAAAAAATTATTATCCAATAGCAAAAGAGAATGAAGCAAAAGAATTGTTGTTGCGCGCGCTCGATTGGAACGAACAAAAAGAAAAAAAAGACCTCTCAATTCAAGAAAAAAAAGAGCGAACAAATCAGTTCGCGCCGCAGCAGTCAAAAAAAGAATTTAATAAGATAATAATTCCTAATCCAACAGAAAATATTTTTCCGCCGCAAATAAAATTAATTTTGCAAGGGATAAAACAAGATGGGAGAAAGCGCGCGCTGTTTGTATTGTTAAGTTTTTTTAAATCATTGGGTGTTGCAGATAGTGAAATAGAAAAAAGAATTTTCGCATGGAATGAAAAAAATTATCTGCCGCTCAAAAATGGCTATATTCAAAGTCAATTAGTCTGGTACAAAAGAAATCCTGCCCGCCTTCCCCCTAATTTTGCAAATCCAATCTACAAAGATCTCGGCGTAGATAAGCCCGATGCGCTGGCGCTGAAAACAAAAAATCCAGTCAGCTATGCAATAAAAAAATATTTTATGTTGCAGGGAAGAAATTAAAAAGTTATTTTTTGTTATGAGAATATAGGAGATTACCTGCGTTGATATTCCGTGGTTATTTCATTCTCACTCAGCGCATAATTCCACACCTTAACTTCATCAAATAAGCCATTAAAATTTTTGCTGCCTGCCCCGCTTGCAATCTTAAATGGAATCACTGCAGGATTTATCGACGATGCGCTGATTG
>CAYIPM010000177.1:0-2073 GCA_964365195.1 Candidatus Woesearchaeota archaeon | reverse complement strand
ACGAATTGGATTCAGTAGTTAGTTATAGTCATGCCCCGCAGGGCATTAACTTGTTGGGAATGATTGGGGGAATTATTTTTTTGATTTAAAAAATTACTGACTTTCGATGTATTTTCCGTCGATATTGGTGTGTTTGCTTACTCTCGGGCGAACCCGACGAACCGGCCAACGCTAAAGTCACTGCCAAGATCGCCCCCGCCACCCGCAATGGACATGTACTTAAACCCGCGGACATACCAGGAACGCAGTTTAGTAATATCCGAAGGTGAATCAAGATACACACCCATATTTTCATCATAGCAAAATCGTTCTTTCATTTTTGCAAAAGCAAAATCAACATATTCGTTTAATACATTTTTATCACGAGCTAAAACCTGCCAGATAGGATTTTCCTTAGCTTGTTTTTTCGATAATAGTTTTCGCAGGTGTTTTTCTAATTCTTTTCGTGAAAATTTTACTCCATCTACTGAATTATAAATATCATTTTCCAACACTAATGCGCCATTGCTAATTTTACTTTTAGGATTTATTTCTCGTAAATGCGCTGAATCAAGAATAATTTTTACATTTCCTTTGGGATGATACACTATTGCATCACCAGTGTCAAAATAATAATTAATCCAATCAGGTAATGTTTCACCGAATGTAAGACGAGCTTGCAATATATTCGCAACTGATAATGGTATTCTATTTTCAGCAATTAATTTTGGCATTTGCTCTGTATCTCTACCATAAAATTCTTTATAATTTGCTATTTGAGAATTAAGTTGTATACTCATTGTGATTTTATTATGAAATTAAGGTTTATAAATGTTTCTAAAGTGTTGTTTCTTTCGAGAAGTAACAAAACCGCATAGTTTAAATATGGCTGAAGTATGCTAATAATTATAAATTATATTACGATAAAAAAAATATATCATGAATAAACTTGTAAATCCTAAAAAAAATCTATTCCTTTTAAGGTGTAAATTTTTTTGGGAATCTAAAAACCAAAAAAAACCTCAAAGTTTTTTGATAATAAGCATTGCGGTTCTCTTGCTGACATTTTTAGTTGTGGGTATGCTACAACCTGCATATGCCTTGATTGTTGATTCTGTCAGCACTGACACAAATGGTGTTGCACCTGGCGAAGTTACCGACGTAGAAATTGGATTAAAAAATAATGAGGAAGATACTATTAAAGATGTAAGCATTTCTCTTGATCTCGCAAATGTTCCTTTTGCGCCATCAGACACCAGTTCTGAATTTGGCATTGATGAGATACGCGAAGGCAAATTAAAATATGCGCGATTTAGTCTTATTGTTTTGCATGATGCGCAACCTAATGTGTACAAAATTCCTATAAAAACAAGCTATCATACCGAAGGCTCAACAGACATTATTTCTAAAACGTCGTTAATCAGCATTACTGTTGTTGCGCAACCTGTGCTGAACGCGCATGCAGAAGAATCAGTGTTAATTAAGGGACAAAATAATGAACTCTCGATTAAAATTATTAATCAGGGTACGAGCGATGTGCAATTCTTAGAGGTTACTGGCTCACCTTCAACGTACGTAACGTTACTTTCAACGCCGACGGTCTACATCGGCAATCTTGACAGTGATGATTTTGACAGTGTGACGTACAGTATTTTTTTAAAGAACACTGCTCCTGATACACTTTTATTTCCTATTACTATTCGTTATAAAGACGCATTGCAAAAAACATATACTCAAGAGTTTACCGTCGCTGCCGCGGCATATACTGAAGAAGGAGCAATTAGTGTTGGTTTACGAGAACGCAGCTACACATTACAGATAACAATTCTTGTTATTCTCCTGATTGTTTTTTACTTATTATATCGATTCTTACAAAAAAAACTCAAGCAGAAAAAAATGCAGGAAAAAGAGTTTTAGAATGGAAAATAAAATTTGCCCTTTTTGTGAAGGCAAAATTCCTAAAGAAAAAATTGAAGAATTTGAATCAAAATTTCGAGCTCAAGAATCGAAGATTAAACAACAAATAGAAGTAGATTATGATGCTTTGTCCGGAATAGAATTTTAGAACCGAAAAATAATTATTCTCAAACAAAT
>CAYIPM010000176.1:0-2100 GCA_964365195.1 Candidatus Woesearchaeota archaeon | reverse complement strand
ATTTTCCAGTCAAACTCCATCGTACTCCTTCGCTCCCAGTCCCATTATTCTTACTCAAGCTTGCATCAAAAATATGTGAATCATTTTCTCCCAATGCAGAGAGATTGTCAAAGTTGTACATCAAGACAAGAGAGTCATTGTATAATGTAAAATTTGTATTATTAAATCCCCATTTTATTTCACTTAAATTATATGCAAAAATAGAAACGTTTGCAGTGAAAGAAATATTTGAGGTAGTTGTTCCATTTCCAGGCGTTGGAGACACAAAACTAATATCCGGTATTGGATCTTCAATATAATCAATTTCTAGTTGCCCGTTCACCTTAATATAAAATTCTTCGCTTTCCTTCATCAAAGAAATTAAATCAATAACATACCAATTTTCTTTAGTAATAATCAATGTGTTCATAAGAACATCTCCGGAATAAAGTTCTATTTCAGCGTTCCCTCGTGCATATATTTTGATGTCATTTGTATTTCCCAAAGGTTTTTCAAATCTAATTTTTAAATATTCATTATTTTTCAAGTGTAACCACTGATCATCCTTGGTGCGCAAAATATCATACACATTTTTTATAAGTTTTTTATCCTTATCCAAATGTTCTGCATTAATAATTGGAATTTCATTATCAGTAGATACATTAAAACCATTAAAATTTTTATAAACAAAAAAGATAATTATGCCAATAATTAAAAAAATAAGGATAATTCCAAGAATTCTTTTGTTTTTTGCTATCACCATCTTTTCTATTTCAATTTTTTTATTATTTATTCTTCAAGAATATTTTTAACTTTATTAACAAAATCTGCTGTCTTTTTTTGTAAACTTTGAGCGATGTATAAATCAAAATATTCATCAACTCTATACGTTGCTTTTTCCCGTAATTCTTTCGAATTAAATAAAAACTCTATATCTTCGCTTTTTAGATTGAAATTATCAATTATAAATTCTATGTCGTCTTTCTTAAGAAGATTATTCTTATGATGACAGAATAAAGTTAACACGCAAATTGAGGCAATGTGATTTTTTGATTCAAAACCCGCCTTTATAATCAAAGCTAAAACTGCATGATATAATGAATAGTAATAAACAACAATACTCCAATCATAAAATTTTTTATTGGGAAGTTTTTCTTTTATTGAATATGCATGTTCAGAAAGAATAAAATTTGCAAATTCAAGGTTGCTCAAAGACTTATTAAGATGTTTTTCAAACAAAGAAGAATCAGTTTTTCTTAAAGATTGATTTTTTATAAAAAAATTAAATATTTTTTCACAATAATCCTTATTTTCTATTAATTTGTGTATATTTATTTTCATGATAAAAATCTCCATAATAAATTATAATATAGCTCAATTCCTGATAATAAAAGAACTTCTTTTCTTATTTCTCTAGAAAAATCATGTCCTTTATCCAAAAAATTCTTTGCGAAATGTTCATAATTAATATAAACTGGGCTTATGTTGGTATTTGTTCTCATACTTATTCTTCTTGCAGTATTCTCAATTTTTTCGGCATCTTCAACATTTTGAAAAACTAAAAGGATGTCAATATCTGAATTTTTGGTATAAGTTCCCTTAGCATAGGAACCAAAAATTAACACTATTAAGGGCTTAATTTCTAATTCAGATATAAAATCCTGTACGGCATTTTTTATAGTAAATGGCAGAGTAAGGAATTTATCAGTATGAAACTGTTTTAAATAAGCAATAGTTTTTGGGCTTTCTTTTAAATAAATTTTTAAAAGATTTGCTTCTTTCTGTTTTTTGATTACTTTTTCTTTTTCTAAAATATCAACAATTCTTTTTATGTTCGGAAGTCCAGTATTGACTAATCGTGATAGCTCTCGAAGATGGATACCACCTGGTTTTTTCTCAAGTTCCATAATTATTTTTAATTTTGTATTCATCTTATTGATAATAATACATTATCAATTGATAATATAAAGTTATCGTTTATATCTACTTTTTCTAAAAATATTTTATCGCTTTTTTTATTAGAATTTTTGGGTTAATACCTCGCAGCTTGCTACCGTTGAAAAATTCTAATTAGAAAATTGATGTTCCGCAAATTTCTGCAAGACCGCGGAGCTTGCTTTA
>CAYIPM010000175.1:0-2100 GCA_964365195.1 Candidatus Woesearchaeota archaeon | reverse complement strand
ATATCTAGAAGATGAACTTTCCTTGCCTTTACACCTGCAAAATTTTATGCCAAGAATATCATCAAAAAAACAAGAAGAGCAAAAATAATTCCCATTCTATAGAGGACTTTGAATAACCCTCATTTCCGAAGGAAATCGCATCAAAGTCCTTCTTAGAGAGTTTTGAATTTGAGGTTTTTCAAAACTCTCTATAATCTTTTCTTACTTCAAAGAATCACCGCATCATCACTTCAAGTTTAGTCGGATCTTTTTTCACCTTCAAAATCTATGCAGGATTTTGAATGGGACAGAAAATTCGCAAATTTTCTGTATCTGAAAAAAGATCATCGCATCATCACTTCCAACTTCGTCGGATCTTTTTTCATCTCTTTTACAATTGATGCAGGACCAATAATGGTAATTGCGTTATGCGCGCCGGAAATAAATTTTGCGAGACCGAAGCGAAACTTGTCAAACAGTGTTGCATCTTGATCACTAGAAATAACTGCGAGTTCAACACCCTTAAATCCTTTAATATTGCCAATCATAATCATCGTGTCTTCAATCAGCCGGCTTTCTTCGTCAGGGCTAAGCCTGCCTTGCAGCACAATTACTTTATTATCAAGAATAATTTTAAGCAGTTTTTTAATCCGATCGACAGTCGCAAGTTTTGCAATTTCACTATGCGGAATAAAGTGAATTGTCAACCCCTTGAAATTATTTTTTTGTGATGCCATTGTATTTATTTTCCCTCTCCAGAAGATTTAATTTTCCCGACGATGAAACCGATGAGGGCGCCGATGAGAAAATAAAAAATTCCGGATAATATCATATTGATAATAAAATATAATATTAAGCCGTCTATACTATCCATTAAAAATGAAAATGGGAGGGGGATATTAAATAAATCCAATAACATATAGGAAGGAAATAGTACCCATTCAAACGGCTCATAATGAATAATCTCAGTGAATATAGCTAAAATGAATATTATATAAATTCCAGAAAATATCACTCCCCCCTTCACCCACGCCGGCCAATCACTCCATCCCATGTTAATTTTTTGTAAACCTCATCTTATATTTTTAACTTGCGATTTATTAAAGCAATATCGTTTTTGATATTATTAAAACTATTTTTTATATCTCGTTCGATATATTCCATTCTTACGCCTATTTTTGTAACATGAACGACGAGGGTAAAAACAATAGTCAATAAAAAAGTTAAAATAACTTCTTCCAATGTAGGACTATTACCAAAAAAATACCAGAGTGCAACTGCTATGGATAAAAAAAATAAAATCAAGATTATAATATCTCCAAGATTCATATTAATTAAATAATGCGTACATGAGTAATAAGAACGCCATGATAAGCGAAATCCAGATTATAGCATCCCTCCAATTTAATTTTCCCTTACTATTCATCTTCCTCATTTTTCCCCTCTTTGATATATAATCCATTATATATATTTAAATCTTCAGCATGTTTTTATTTATTTGCTTTTTTTGCGAGACGAAACACAGATTCATAAAACTCATCCATGTTTTTCCCATATTTTGCAGAGATTCCCACGACGTCAAAATCGGGAAATGCAGATTCTATTTTTTTAATGTCACCTTTGCGTAAATCAATTTTATTTGCAACAATTAAAACCGGAATTTTTCGCGCAACAAGGTTTCCAACAATAGTAATGTTCACTTGTGAATACGGATTTTCAGTTGCATCAAGCACGACAATAACCGCATCCATGTCATCAAGCCAGCGAATTGCTTCGACAATGCCCTGCGTCGCTTCTTTCGCCCGCTTTTGCGCAAGATTTTTTTTCATTTTTAATTTGACAAAATCTTCGTAGTCAATTTTTGTTGCAATGCCTGGCGTGTCAATCAATTTAAATTTCAAGGATTTTTCTTTGTATTTGATTTCAACTTCTTCTTTAAACTGCACGTTGCGCGTTTCATGAGGAATATTGCTCACTGTCCCCATTTCTTCACCAGTCCAGTCTTTGCAGATGCGATTTGCTAAGCTTGTTTTTCCCGCGTTTGGCGGACCATAAAAACCAAGTTTTATTTCAGTTTTTCTGGTAAAAAAAAGACTAAACAAGCGTTTAGTAAAGTCACGT
>CAYIPM010000174.1:0-2101 GCA_964365195.1 Candidatus Woesearchaeota archaeon | reverse complement strand
CTTCAAAGTCCTTCTTAGAGAGTTTTGAATGTGAGGTTTTTCAAAACTCTCTATAAAATAGTAAATGCTTTTTGTTTTTGTTGACTAGATAGAGAAAGACGCGATTCTTTCACTATACTTAAAATCTCCATTCATTTTCAAAATAAAAACGCTTCCTATATATGATAATCAGAAATATGCTATTAAGAATTATTCCAAAAATAACTGCAAAAAGATTAACAAGCGCTTCAAAATTCTGCATCGGTGCAAAATAAAGTGTGTTGAAAAGTGATCCAGCGCTAATAATTCCGTTAAGAGCAAAAAATCCAAAATATAACATCCCATACTCCCATGTCCATGCTGCTCGTTGCCATATGCCGAAAAGTAAGAGCAACGTGCACAAAAAATTTAAAGCAAAAAGAGCAATAATCGCATTTGTTCCGCTCAACGTAATCCATAACAATGGATAACCTGATTGTGCAATATAATTAATATAAAAAAAAGATGAAATCATGCCGAGCGTAAGAACAACAAAAATAATTTTTACTGATAACGGCAAGCGCCTAAAACCTTTTTCGTGATGCATGATTAAGTAAGACGAAGCAATTATTTAAATTTTTTCTCTCAAAAAAATTATCTTCTTACGCCCCCATCATTTTTTTCACTGCAGGATTCATGTCCATTGCATGCTGTTGCATAATGTTCTGATAGAATTGAAATGTAATCATTATACCCAATAATAGTGCTGTTCCAGCAACAAGAGTGCCCAGTACGTCGGCAAGTGCGGCCAATAATCCAATCGTTAATCCACCCATAACTGTAAGCGGTAAAACATACCGAGATAAAATTGATTCTAAAATGCGCTGATCTTTTCGAAATCCGGGAATTTGTAATCCAGAACGCAAAATATTATTGGCTTGTGCTGATGCATCCATTCCTGATGTCTTTATCCAAAACACCGAGAATAGTGCTGCAAAAAACATATAGAATACAACGTGCCCCAAAGTTTGTAATAACAATGACCATTCCCAACTTCCAGTGATAATTCTGCCGACAATATCTGTTGAACTAACCCAGTACAAAAATCCAGAGACAGGCTGTCCTTGTACAATATTTCCTAAAAACGTCGGCCGTCCCAGCCAGTTTTGCAATAGTCCGCCAAACAATTGAAAATTAGCAATTAACGCGGATGTTAAAATAACCGGAATATTTGACGCATAAAAAAACTGCAATGGCCACTTCATGCTATAGCCGCGCAATCGATCATAACTTAATGGAATTTCAATTTTCAAAGATTGCATCCAAACAACAACTAAAAATAAAACAATAGTCGCGATAATTGCGCTTGCCGCTAATAACACTCCTTGAGAATCTGCATTGAGTAAACTGACAATTAATGCAATAACTTTTCCTGATGGTTGAAACGTTCCTTCAGGTCCAATAAAACCAAAACTCGCAGTGATTAATCTCCATCCAACTCCTGCAGCAATAAATAAACTAACACCAGAACCAAATCCCCATTTCTGGCACACTTCGTCCATAACTAAGACCGCAAGTCCTCCAAGCATTAATTGAAAAACAACAATATACTCAAAGCCAGGTGCAGCCTTAATGCCCCCCATCATAACATACACGGTCGATTCAAAGATGATAAAAAAGAATACTAATAATTTATGCAAACACTGAAAAAACTTTTTCCCTTCAACTGTAGACGTATTAATTTCTAAAATCTGCGACCCCACTAATAATTGTAAAATAATCGATGCCATGACAATAGGGCCGATTCCGAGGGATATAATCGAGCCAAAATCAGTGCCGATAATAATCGCCAGATATTCAAACTGCTGTAAAAAACCAGGATCAGCGCCATACAGAGAAATATGCGCAAGAATAAAATAAGAAACAAGAATAACAACAGTCCATCGTAACTTGATATTAAAGCTTAATCGTTTTTCAGTCGGATGTTTGACCTCCGGCAGATGTTTTAAAATATCTCGAAATTCCATTAGTATTGATGAGAAAGAGTGTTTAAAAATCTTTTTAGAAATAATACCTAAACCAAATAGCAAGCTTTGTCCGGATTAACCCAAACCTCAATATTGAAAAAATAAAAAGTTAAATT
>CAYIPM010000173.1:0-2148 GCA_964365195.1 Candidatus Woesearchaeota archaeon | reverse complement strand
GTCTCGCCCGATAGTTCACATTGACGGCGAGGCTTGCTACACCGCTGTCGGCTCTCCCTATCCTGGTCGTGCACAAGCGACCAAGGGTGTCGGAGTTCACGCGTTAAAAGGGATCGTTAGCTGGGTTAAGATCGTCGTGAGACAGATTGTATGATATCTATTAGGTGTGTTGTTGTCTGAGTGGAAGGATCTTCTAGTACGAGAGGAACGGAGATTCGGAGCCTCTGGTGTACCAGTTGTTATGAAGCAGGCTGGGTAGCTACGCTCTGTATGGATAAGTGCTGAAAGCATCTAAGCACGAAGCTGTCCGCAAAACGAGACAACGAAAGCCGTCAAAGAAGATGACGTTGATAGAGTCGATGTGTACGCACGAAGCTTACGCGACGTGTTCAGCATTCGACAACTAAAAGCTTTACTTAGAGTAAAAGACAGAATTTTTTTAAAATTCTGCTTTTCCTAAATTATCAAAACACAAAAAGAAATTGAGTGTTTTGAAATTTTCAAAGATACTCGCTTTCCTATAAAAAAGTAAGAAGAAATATATTGTTCGTGCCTGTGGATATTGTAATATTTTAAGAAAAGAAAAAAAAGAGTTCTGATATTTATTATGGCAAAAAATATAGATGAGAAAATAGAAGAAAATCCCTATGCGTCACCGAGAAATGAATCAGATGAATTATTTGGAAAACTTTCCCCTACATTTTATGAATATTTAGTTCCTGGAATTGGTATACATCGTTATGTGGATAGAACGGTAAGCTCCCTCAGTTCTGATAATTTAAATTCGGATAAAGAATTCTATAAGAATTTAATAGTTAAAAATGGAGTTTTACTTCTTAGTATACATATTTTTGAAACAATCTCTTTAGGAATTGGTTTAGGACATATAGCTTATCAAATTTTATCAAAATAAAAAGTATATAAAATTTTAAAAATAAAATTATAACAAGCCTTAAATATCCTCTTCACTTCTATTCTTTATCTATTTTACAAGGTGGGTGAAAAGACTTTGTGTTTGATGATTGCAACTTTTTAATCACTAAATATTTATACGGAGTTTACCTTCCATGCCTATCCTGTTGCTAGGATTTTTTATATCTTTTCTTCTATAATTCGAGAGATTGGCTTGCCTGTTTTCGCACTCATTTCTTTTAGTTTATTAATTGTCTTTACTGAGAGGGTAATGTCTATTCGTTTTCTGTGCGTAGGCAATTCTCTTGTTTTATCATATTCTTCAAGTGCCTGGAAAAGTTCTTTATATTTTTTCAAGATGCGGTTTATTTTTTTTGTTTCCATATTATCTAATACAATTTTTTATCCTCCATTCAATATTTCTAATCTCTTGTATATTATTTTTTGCGATAGATACAATCTGCTCTAAAAGTAGGTCTCTGTCAACATTTTTTTTGTTTTCTTCTGAAAAATGCAAGCATACAAACATTGCTGTTCTTTTGTTTCCATCTGAAAAAGGATGATCGACAAGGATAGCTCGTAAGAGGTAAGCTAATCTTTTATATGTCCCTAATTTAGGATTTCTTATAGCTTCTAATGCAAAGTCTAGACTTGCATCATTTCTGAGGTTTCCTCCAAACCCTTTATTGATTCGTAACAGATCTTCCTTACTAATATTCATACACATAAATAATAGTAACATGTATTTAAGGTTTTCGGTATAAAATCTCAATATCAAAAAAAAACATCCTACAGAATTTACTATAACCTATAGTGCAAAAAGATAATTTTTGTACCTTTTATGTAGATGTTTTATCGATGAAAAATAAATTATTGTAACAATCCTTAAATATCCCTTTCAATTATATCATCTATCTATTTTACGAGGTGGGTGAAAAGGTTTCGTTTGATTGATGATTACAATTTTTTAATTGTCAAATATTTACATGGAGTTTATCTTCCATGCCCACCTTGTTAAAATAGCGATGGGGAAAAAGTTTATTTTCAAAAAATAGATAAATACTTAAAAGTTAATTTTCTATTTTATTTATGAAAAAGAAAAATTTAAAAAATAATTCTAAGATTATTAAAGCACATAGTAAATCTATGAACGAATTTGAGCTTGCATGGAAAGAATTTTTAAATAAAAAGTCAAGGCCAAAAAATCATAGGGAAGAAAAAAAAGAGAAGTAAGAA
>CAYIPM010000172.1:0-2166 GCA_964365195.1 Candidatus Woesearchaeota archaeon | reverse complement strand
AGACCAAAAAGAAGCAAGAATATTTAAACGTATCCTAAAGACTTAATAGAACCCTTCTTGGAGGTGAATCAGTTAAAATATTTGCAGATGGTTTAAGTATACATCTCATTTGGAATTATCAATTTAATCAACAAATATTCTAAAAATAGTCAACGACTTTAGTATTTTCTCAGTTTGTCGTTGACTTATTAGGGAAAGACGCGATTCTTTCACTATATTTATGTTCTACGCTATAAATATATTAAAATTCTAGAATTTAATTGACACGCTTAATTATTTTAATGCCTTCAATATCCCAATACTCAACTGTAGCGCCTTCTGTAACTTTTTCTCGTACATCTTCGTGAATCCGCAGTTCTATGGTTTCAAAACTTTCTAAGTCCATGACACTTGCTTTTTCATCGTTCAATGATAATACTTGTGCCTTATGTTTTTCAATCAGGGGTACCTCAAGTCGTTCATGCCCCCCCGCAACAAAAACTTTCTTTTTTCCGTCGATGACACTGATTGCTTCAATGCGGCATTTTGCATGTCCATGTTTTCCCGTTTTAGAAATGTCATTTGATCGTACTGTGCACGCAACACCGTCGACATTGATGATGCTTCCTGTGCGCGCTTCAGCAGCATTAATTAATTTTAAGACCATACTTAATCAATTAAGAAAGTGTTTATAAAGGTTTTGAAGAATTGTGTCACAAAAATATTTTCAGAGAGTAAAGCACCAGAAAATTTTTAACTCATTCAAAATTTATAATTTTGGACAAGTTAAAACATTCCGCAAATGTTTTAAACTCCCTCTTCTCACAAGACACTATGACTATCACAAAAAATGATTTTATTGAATTGGCATTTACTGCCAAGACAAACGGAAAAATTTTTGACACAACCAATACAAATGAAGCAAAAGAAATTGGCATTGAGATGGAAGTCAAGCCATTGATTATCTCCGTCGGTAACGACATGGTTCTCAAGGGCTTTGAAGAAGCGCTTCCTCATAAGGAAATAGGAAAAAAATATACAGTGCATCTCGCGCCAGACAAAGCATTTGGAAAAAGAAATCCGCAATTGTTGCGCACCTATTCACTCGCCTCATTTCAAAAAAATAATGTTAATCCTTATCCGGGCTTAACTCTGCAATTAGATCAGGCATTAGCAAAAGTAATCTCAGTCACTGGAGGTAGAGTCATGGTTGATTTTAATAATCCCTTGGCAGGAAAAGAAGTTGACTACGATTTTACGATTGTTCGCAAAATCGACGATGAAAAAGAAAAAGTCAACGCGCTACAGGATTATTTTTTCAGACAACGTTTTGACTTTGTTATAAATAATAAAAAAGTTACATTCAAAGACCCCATTGTAAAAATATTTCTTGATATATTGGGAGATAAATTTAAGTCTATGACTGGATTAGAATTTGCAGTCCAAGAAAAAGAAGAAAAGAAAGAAGAAAAAAATACTGAAGAAAATAAAGAAAAAGAAACAAAAGATAAAAAATAAAATTATCTCTCATCTATCAAAAGTCTCGTCGAAGAAAAAACAATAAACTATGATATTCTGCAATAATCTTTAAATAGCGATTTGAGTTTTCCAAATACATGGAAGAGGATTTTGATAGAGACGCGTTTAAAAGAGGGTCGCAAAACAGGGATTTTCATGATGTCCGTTACACAAAAGAGGGTTTTTCTAAGAATACATTTGAGCGTTCGCAGGAATTGGCAGATATAGATCGCGAGCTTGAAGAGCTTGTAAAAAAACAGCATTCAAAAGTAAAAGTATTTGGCGTCGGAGGAGGAGGCGGAAACACAATTAGTCGTATGCGGGAAATAGGAATTAAAGGTGCAGAATTTATTGCAGTGAATACTGACGCGCAGGATTTGTTATACACGAATGCAGATCATAAAATTTTAATCGGAAAAGAATTAACCATGGGATTGGGCGCAGGAAGCGATCCAAAAATTGGTGAAGAAGCAGCGCATGAATCTGAACAAGAAATTAGAAAAAAACTTGCGAACTGCGACATGGTTTTTGTTACGTGTGGTCTGGGTGGAGGAACAGGTACCGGTGGAGCGCCGGTCATTGCAGGGCTCGCAAAAAAACAAGGGGCATTAACTATAGGTGTCGTCACATTGCCATTTACAATTGAAGGAAGAAAAAGAATTGAAAATG
>CAYIPM010000171.1:0-2174 GCA_964365195.1 Candidatus Woesearchaeota archaeon | reverse complement strand
CACCTCCTTTTATTTAAGAAATATTTTTGGATTATTTAATATGGGATGGAGCCGAGTTTAATTTATTAAATTTTTTATCCAATAATCATTACTAACAACAACGCAATTATAGAAACTAACTTTATGAGAATGTTCAGACTTGGGCCTGCGGCATCTTTTGCGCCGTCGCCGACAGTGTCTCCCACAACTGTTGCTTTGTGCGCATCACTGCCTTTTCCTCCCAAATTTCCTTTTTCAACATATTTTTTTGCATTGTCCCATGCTCCACCCGCATTTGACAAAAATACTGCCAATAAAAATCCTGTTGCAGTCATGCCAACTAATAATCCTCCCAAAGCGCCAACTCCCATGAGCACACCGACGAGGATTGGAGCGATTACTGCTAATAACCCTGGTATAATCATTTCTTTTAATGCAGCCGCAGTTGAAATCTCAATTGGCCTTGCATAATCCGGAGTTCCTTTTCCTTTCATCAAATTTTTATTTTCTTTAAATTGTTTTCTTACTTCATTCACCATTGCCATGGCAGTTTTTCCGACAGAATCAAGGATAAGAGCAGAAAAGACAAACGGCAGCAGTGCTCCTAAAAATAATCCTCCCAACACATACGGCTGCAAGACATCAATTGCAGATAATCCTGATCTTTCTCCAAACACTGCAAATAATGCAAGAGCAGTTAATGCCGCAGAGCCAATTGCAAAACCTTTTCCCATTGCAGCAGTTGTATTTCCAACTGCATCTAATTCTTCTGCCCGCTTTCTTACTTCTCCTTCTAAATGAGCCATTTCAGCTATTCCTGCCGCATTATCTGCAACAGGGCCATACGTATCAGTTGCTAATGTAATACCGAGTGTTGAAAGCATGCCGACTGCGGCAATTGCAACGCCAAATAAGCCGGCAAATTTAAAAGAAAGAATAATTGCAATAACTACTGCTACAACGGGAATAACTGTTGACATCATGCCGACAGAAATACCTTTAACAATAACTGTTGCAGGTCCCGTTTTTGAAGATTCTGCTATTGATATTGTTGGATTTTTAGAATCCGAAGTATAATATTCTGTTGATATTCCTATAATAATTCCTGCGATTAAGCCTGTTGTTATAGCGTAAAACACTGGAAGATGAGCTGTTCCGAGAACAAAATACACTGCAAAAAAAGATAATACTAATGCAAAAAATGCGCTGAAAAAAATTCCTTTGTTGAGGGCAGCTTGCGGGCTCACTCCTTCCTTTGTTCTCACAAAAAAAGTACCTGCAATAGAAGCAAGTATTCCTAACGCAGCAATGAGCAATGGAAATAAAACACCGTTTATTCCTTGAGCATTAAAATATACTAATGCAAGTGTCATTGCAGCAATAATGCTCTGCACATAACTTTCATATAAATCAGCCCCCATTCCAGCAACATCTCCGACATTATCTCCGACGTTATCAGCGATGACTGCCGGGTTTCGCGGATCATCTTCTGGAATTCCTTTTTCAACTTTGCCCACTAAATCAGCGCCCATATCTGCTGCTTTTGTGTAAATTCCTCCGCCGACACGAGCGAATAATGCAATAAAACTAGCGCCAAATCCAAAAGCAAATAAAATATCCATGTCATTAAAAATTAAATAAGCGAGAATAACTCCGACTAATCCTAATCCAACAACAGTCATTCCCATAACAACACCAGAAGAAAATGCAACTTGCAATCCCTCATTTAAACTTTTTCTGCAGCCCTCGGTTGTTCGAGCATTAGAACTTGTCGCAACCATCATGCCGGTAATTCCAGTAACTGCTGATAAAACCGCGCCGCATAAAAATGCAATGCCTGATTGAACGTTTAATGCAATCATTAAGATTATTGCAACTATCACCGCTATTATTGCAAGAATCTTATATTGTTTTGTCAAATAACTTTTTGCGCCTTGCTGAATAATGTCTGAAAGCTCTACCATTTTCGCAGTGCCTTTGCTTTTTGTTTTTAATTTTTGAGATAAATAGAATGCAAATAATAATGCAAGAACACCGATGCCCAATAGGGAAAGTTCGTATTTCATTTTTTAATTATCATAAGGGAGTTTTTAAAGATTGCGATTTTTTGAGCTGTAAAGTTAACGACACCTGAAAAATCGGCGTTGTCCCAAATGAGATAACTCTCAAATTGAAAAATAAAAAAGTTTGGATTT
>CAYIPM010000170.1:0-2191 GCA_964365195.1 Candidatus Woesearchaeota archaeon | reverse complement strand
AATCCCTCGAGAATAATTATTTTTCGGTTTTAAATTAGAACTCTGGACAGAGCATACTATTTATTTGAACCCTTAGATTTCCATCTAAGAATAATTCGGTACCTTTAAAGCTTAATCTTTGTATTAATGGTTGATTTCTCATTTTATCTATTCCTTTTTATTTGATATTTACTTACGGCTTCGATTGTTGCTCCAATGTCTATTTTCCAAGCTCTGTCAGAGGCAGTGTCAAGTTCCAAAGTTCGTAATCTATCAGTTAAATCAATAGAATGCCCGGTTCCACTTGGAACAAATCGTTTTGAAGTAAAATTTCCAGCAATAAAATCTAGGTATATCTTTTCTTTTTCAGTTCTGAACCTTGGATAAACAGCTATATGCGAAGGTTTAATATAAGAATAGATTTCTTTTCCAGGAACAATTTCTTTTATACGTGGAGTATGTAAGCTTACAAGCTTTACACCTGCACCATGGCAACCATAACCTGTTGTAAGAACATCATTTGATGTCATTTCACCTGGAATTTTACAGTCAGCAGGTTTTTGGAATACAATAGGCATTAAATCATGAATATTGTAATTAACAGGAGTTAAGAATTCTATTGCTTCAGGACTTCCTTGTAATATATTAATGACATAACCAAAACAACAGCCCCCGGTTCCTATATGAACTTCTGTTGCACCATTTGGCTTTTCAAGAACCCCTACAACTCTAATTACCCTTGTATCTCCCATAGTATTTAGAGATTTAAAATATGGTTCTCCATCTAAAAGTAATTCTGCATCTTTAATTTCAATTCTTTCAATAAATGGTTTTTCTTGTGTCATTTTAATTTTTATCACGAAACTCTTTTCCTTTTTGGATTAATAATTTGAATAAATAAGTATATATTAACTTTTTTGTTACTTTTTACTAATAAAATGGATATATTTATATGTATGAACAATTTATTACTAATAATGACCTATGAATTAGATAACCTAGATAAGAGAATTTTATTAGAATTAGATAGAAACTCAAGAATCAGCGATGTTAAACTAGCAAAAATTATTGGAAAAAGTAAAGAATCAGTAAGATATAGAATAAAAAGATTAACCGAAGAAAAAATAATATTAGGCTTTACTATATGGGTTGACCCAACAAAATTGGGTTATCAGACAGCAAAAGTTTATCTGAATCTGGCGAATATTCCAGAAAAAAAGAAAAAGCTTATTGGAGATTTAAAAAATGAAAAAAAACTTTTTTGGCTAGGTATAGCAGATGGTGAATGGAATGCAGGATTAACATTTTTTGTAAAATCAAATCAAGAATTTTTTGATTTAAAGAATAAGTTATTTAGCAAATATAAGGATTTAATAATAGAAAGCCGAACAGCAAGTCTTGTAAGTGTTCATTATCATGATAAGACTTTTTTACATAAAGAAAATACCAATTGGGGTGAGATGTTTAGATTCCCTGAAAATAAAACTATAGATTCTATTAGCTTGAAAATATTAAAGGATATGTTAAAAAATTCAAGAATAAGTATCGTAGATATTTCACATAATCATAAAATTAGTATAGATATAATAAGAAACAGAATAAAGAAACTAGAGGAGGATAAAATTTTATTAAAATATACAACAATCATTAATTATCCGAAATTAGGGTATGAGTTTTATAAGACTTTTTTATATTTTAAAAATATCAATAATGAGGATATGGAAAAATTAATGAACTATTGTTTGAATAATCCAAATATCGTTCATTTTATTAAACAAATTTCTCCTTGGGATATTGAACTAGAAATAATGTGTGAGAATTACGAAAAATACAACAAAATAATTTCAGGATTAACTGAAAATTTTTCAACTATAATAAAAAAAGTTGAAACAGCAATTATGGGGGAAGATTATGTTTTTCCTAGTAAAAAACTAGTTTTTGAATGAAATTATTATTTTATATGATATTTTCTCAAATAACCTGCAATTCCTTCAATTATTATAATCACTTGTGAAGGAGGTTGTAAAAATGTATTGTATAAAAAATGAGTTATTGCAATCTGAAGCCCCAAAGACAACAACGAAGTCTAGAAATCTTAGTTTCCTTGAGGAAGTTTTGTTGATTCCTTAATTGTAAACTTAATTATGTCCATAAATTGAAAACCTCATTCTTTAGAATGAGGTAGTAACTTTGTGTTTTCAATTTTGGATCA
>CAYIPM010000169.1:0-2199 GCA_964365195.1 Candidatus Woesearchaeota archaeon | reverse complement strand
CTCCCTGTAAAGGGTGTGATTTAATACAGCCAATATGTTTTTCTCTGGTGTAAGTCCGTCAAAAGAAGAGGCCTTGTTTGTCAGGATGAAGGCGCTGGGTATTTTTGAAAAGGAGCCTAAGGGGGTCAGCACAAAAAAATGGGAAGCGTCCCGCTTATTTCCAGCCTCACTTTTTTGCAAAGTGTATTTTTTAGGTCTGACCCTATTTTTCCTATTTTTCCAGTCACTGCTCTTGCTATCATCTTTATTTTTTCTTGTAAAGGCAATTAAAACAAATTCTGCCCGTAGTTTTTTAGAAACTGCTGCGGTGTTAATACCTTAATTCCCTTATATTCAATAACATCATATAGCAGTTATATATTACTGTCAAAAAAAGAGCTCTTTGCGTAAGGGTGTGGGTAAAATTATCACTCTTTGATAAGCATCTCTCTTTTAAAGGTTTGAGGTTGGAAGGTTATATACTGAAAAATAGCAAATATCAATAGTAGCGGGCTTGACTTATTTAGATCGTGCTGATCCCCTATTCTGACAGCTTCTTCCTTCTTCCTTTGCTTCTGCTTTTGAATTCATTGCTGATTGAGGTAAATAGTGACATAGTAATAATTGCGCCATCAACCAACCCTTCGATAATAGCTATGCTACTTTGTAATCCAGTTTGAACACTTAAACCGAAAAATGGATTGAGCACTATTATAATAATATACAAAGAAATGAAACCAATTAGCGCTATCCTTTTAAAGAAAAAAAGCCCGAACAATAATAAAACCCAGATAATGTCATTAAGTAGCCACACCCAATCTGCAAATGAAATTATTGCGCCACCCGTATCGTATTTCAATCCTTCCGCTTCAATATCAGATATCCATAAATGGTCAATATATATAATATTTTGCCAAAGAATTACACAAGCAATCGAGACTATGATTAGGCTTCTATATATAGATATCGTCTTTATCATTTTTTAAGTAGGTAATGCATTCTTTTTTATACTACAGCATTAAAACTATAGCAATTTTATATTAGATAGATTAAATATCAAATGTTTTAAGCTTTATTATTTCTTTTTCCTTTTCAATATTCTTTCAATATCTTTTAAAATCTCCGGCATCTCTAATACAGCAGAAAACTCCTTAACCCATTTGCGAATGCGCTTCAGGTTCAATTTAGGATGAACATCAAATATCGCCTCTATATCAATTAAATCTCTCTGCCTGTGGGCTACAGCCTTCATAATTATCAGGTCTTCAGGCGCAGGCAAAGGAATTTTAACACCACTAACTTCAATCCATTTAATACTTTTAATAACTTCCAATTCAAAAGGAAGTATCCCTACAGAAATATCTATATCAACACCGCTCGGTTTATGATGAACAAGAATTACACGTTTCTTTTCAGCAAAAGTGATAGGGTCATGATGTCGTGGAAAAAAACCAAACTGTTTTCCAATTTTTAAGAATCCACTCCACGCATCGTTATCAAGCAACACCATAGCATCTACATCTCTTGTCAGTCGCGGCCTGCCCAAAATGGATGCGGCTACCCCTCCTATTATAACACCAGGAATTTTTTCTGCTTTGAACCATGTGCTAAGGTCTTTTAGCGCTGCCAAAAGAGGAGCAAGATGTTCATTTTGAGACATTATATGCCTCTCTAAGTCTATTCCACCTATTTCTTACATCATCATCCTCAGCGCTAAGAGCCTCATCCCACCCCGGAAATGCCTTTACTGATGCCATAAGAGCTGAAAGCTGTAGAAGTTTTTTTGCTGGCGGGGTTTTTCTTAATTCTTGTAGTTCAAACTCATTAACTGCTTTCCAACGTTTTTTAAACTCTCGCGCTTCTTTTTTTGTAATCATGCCATTCATATATTAAATTATATCACACACAGGGCGAAATTAACAGAATCAAACTGAAGAATTTTTGATTTCCTTGACTCCCTGCAAAGGGTGTGATTTAATAATGCCATTATGTTTTTCTCTGGCGTAAGTCCATCAAAAGAAGAGGCCTTGTATGTTAGAATGAATGCCCTTGGCATCTTTGAAAAGGATGTGATTGAAAAGTTTATCCGCTCATCCGGTAAAGGGGGGCAGCATGTAAACAAGGCCTCCACCTGCGTCTATTTGAAGCACATCCCAACAGGGATTGATGTTAAGGTTATGAAGGAGCGCTCCCAGTCCTTAAACCGTTTTTTTGCATGGA
>CAYIPM010000168.1:0-2201 GCA_964365195.1 Candidatus Woesearchaeota archaeon | reverse complement strand
GACAGTTCAAAATATATTTTTAAGACAGAACAAAACCGCTTATGCGGAGATACTGCAACTCTCGTAAACTTTATAAACCTTTTTTAGCATCTATTTTGAATATGTTCTATATAGTTGAAGTCGAGGATTATGTACGGGTCGAACCGCGATTATTTGCGCTCAAGACTAGCGATGCTGTTGCAAAACAATTACAGGAAACGTATACGAATTATCATGACAAAGAAATTGGCGAAGTTATCGGCATTATTTCAGTTCTTGAAGTTGGTGATGGCATTATTATTCCTGGTGATGGTGCTGTTTATTACAAATCAAGTTTTAAATTATTGGCATGGAAACCTGAAATGCAAGAAATGGTGTATGGTGTTATTGACGAAATAACTAATTTTGGCGCGTTTATTAACCTGGGTGTTATGAAAGGCATTGTTCATATTAGTCAGACGATGGATGATTATGTGAGCTTTTCAGCATCGACAAATACGTTATTAGGAAAAGATTCAAAAAAAATTTTAAAGAAACGTGATGCATGCTTGGCTCGGATTGTTGCTATTTCATATCGCGGTGATCAACCGAAAATAGGTTTAACAATGCGACAACCAGGTTTAGGAAAATTAGAATGGATCAGCGATGAAAAAAAGAAATCAAAATCTCTTGTTAAAACGCTTGTTAAAAAATCGAAGAAGGAGAAAGAAGAATAAATGGGGGCCTATAATTTATTAAACGCGAGTAAGGAGACTATTCAACGAGGAGATACTTATTTTGAGTTAGAGGAAGGATTGTTAATAGAATCAAGAGTTACTAAAGTTTCTGAAATTCACATGAATTATGAAGCATTAAATGGCAAAATTTTAGGTTCATCACAATTTTCTGGATTGTCTGGTTTTGCAATCAATAGAAGAGGAGGAACTTTAAATGTAATCGTTGGTAATATTGATGATACTAAGACAGATGTACTAGAAACAATTTTATCAGAAAGGGGATTAATTTAACATGGCAAAAGAAAAAGCATGCAAACATTGCAAGAGAATTTATGAAGGTGATATGTGTCCTCATTGCAATCGTAAGGAAACTTCTGATGCGTTTAAAGGCAAAGTTGAAATTATTAATCCTGAAAAATCTGAACTTGCGCAGCAATTAAAAATACATAAAGAAGGATTATATGCAATAAAATTATAGTCTATTTTAAATAGGACTTTTGATAATATACCCCATGAACATGACACACAATATACACAATGCACTTTTTAAGCGAAGAGAAATAGCATTTATAATGACGTCGGGAAAAAATCCGAGTTATGAAGAAGTTAGAACATTGATCGCTGAAAAAAATTCTGTGCCGAGTGAACATGTGAATGTACAACGTGTGTTAGGCAGTTTTGGAAAAAACACTTTTTTAGTGCATGCACATATGTATGATACTGCGCATGATTTTGAAAAAATAAAAACAATAGAAAAAACGCGCAAGCAAAAAAAAGAAGAGACGAAAAAATTGGTAGACGACACAAAAAAGAAAGCTGAAGAATTAAAAGCTCAAAAATCGGCAGCATAAGCTTATATATTTGTTCTTATTTATTAAATAATGACACAAAAGAGGAGAAAGAATTCTCATTCGAAAAAATCTAATTCGCTTTATTTTCAAAAATTTGAACGCGGACTTGAAAAGGATGTAGATCGTGCTGAAAAATGGGTAATTGCCCGCAAGAAATTCTTTATAAAACTGGGCTGGCTTGTTTTTTTATTGACGTTGTTATTTATTTTTTCCCATTTATTTTTACGCATGCGCGGTTTGGGAATTTAATTTGGTGATGTCCATAAATTGAAAATCTCTTTCTTTAGAACGTTGTCGTATCTTTAGGGTTTTCAATTTTGGATCACAAGAGAATTGCTTTTGCTTTTGCAATTATCTGTGCAGAAAATTCAAACATAAAACAAGAATTTTCTTGCATCCTAAAAACAAGTGCTTGTCATAAACCTACACCAAAAGGCGTGGGTGAAACAATTGTTTTTTTGATTATCGAAATGAATTTTTAGGAGACTATAAGCTATCTGCGGATATAGTCAACGACATTAATATTTGACCGTTTTGTCAAACAAAAAGCATTTTCAAATTTTATTTTAAAATAGTAAAATGCTTTTTGTTTTGTTGACTTATAGCATATGACTCAATTAATTGAGCAGAATTGTCATATGCTATATTCGGAAAA
>CAYIPM010000167.1:0-2232 GCA_964365195.1 Candidatus Woesearchaeota archaeon | reverse complement strand
TGCCCGCAGGCAAAAAGTTGCCGAAGGCAACCCTTCAGGGCGAGGAGGATGTCACAATCATCAGTATAATCCTGTATGCTTATGGGAAACATTGATTCGAGTTCTTCGAGATATTTCTTAATATCTTCAATTTTATCGTTTATCCGATTGTCCATCTTTTTCGAAAAGAATTTTATTATTTTGCCCTATAGATCTTTTTATTTTATTTGGAAGTAGATTCAAAACTTGTATATCGACGCTCTCCGGGACATTTCTTAAAATTCTCGTTTTGAATTGCATTGCTTCTTTAGTACCAATGTTATCAAATTCTACTGCAATGTCTACGTCTGAACGAAAGGTGCGCTCATTTTGTACGGTAGAACCGAACAGTATAATACTTTTTATTTTATTAAAAAGAACATCTTCCTTTATTATTTCTATACTCTTTTTTATTACATCCTGAATAATAACTCCTTTTTTTAATTCAAATTCTTTAGAAAATTCATTCACTGATTTTATAAAATCAAATTTTTTTCGAATATCTCTTGAAAGTCTGTTTTTTTCAGATTGCGTTAATACAATTCCCCATAGTTGCTTTTCAATTATTTTTAATTCTCTTTTTCCAAATATTTTTCTTGCATGCGGATGCTTTTTTAGAAAATCTATAAGTTCCATAGTAAATAACCATTATAATGGTTATTATAACCTAGATAAAGGTTATATTTAAATCTTAGGTTTTTATAATCTTAGTTTTCCGTGCTGCCAATCCTGCACAATAAGAATAGATGTTCGATATTCATCGGGAACGCCTCCTTTTAATAGATAGCCGCGTTTTTTTGCAATTTGTTCTATGATGGAATCAAAATCTTCTTTTTGAATCGTAATGTTATATTTTTTTTCAAATTCTTTTTTATTTGTTTTTAAAAATAATTGAATTAAAGCATCGGCAACAACTGGAGGATTTTTTAGATTTTGAGAATCTTTTGCGCCAATCAATCCATAACGAATATCGTCGTCTTTTTGCAAGGGGATTACTCCCGGAGAATCAATAAGTTTTATTTCAGAGCTTGCCTTTATCCAGTGAATGCCGTGCGTGGTGCCTGCCTTTTTGCTGACTTTTACTTTCTTTTTATGCGCGAGCGCATTAATAATGCTTGATTTGCCGACATTAGGATATCCTAAAACACCGACGACAATATCGGCTTTTGCTTCACGATATTCTAATTTTTTATCACCTGGCTTTCGCTCTTCTATTTCCCTTTTGCCGTATTGACTGAACATTTTTTTAATAACATATAAAAGCAATCTAATTGTTTTTTTGTTTTTTACCGAGACAAATACCAATCCTGCGTTGGGTGTTTCTTCAACTAACTTATCAGCCTGACTTTTCAAACCTTTTTTTGAGACTAAATCGATTTTATTGACGACGAAAATCACCGGGCGAGCAGATTCTCTAATAAGTTTTTCAACGGTTTCGTTTCGTGAAAATTCAAGAAATCGCGCATCCAAAATTTCTAAAACTATGTCAGACTCGTGAATAATTCTTTTAATTACATCCCAATACGGTTCCATGAATTAATAAGAACACGGGCGCTTTTATAGTTTTTTTGTTGCATGCGGCAACTCTACTCTATCGATCTCGTGCGGCTTCACACTATATCCACAATTATTACAATTACTAAAATAATAAAATCCGTTGCGTTGCTCTATTGCAACATTGGTACTACCGCAGCGCGGACATAAAATTTCTAGATGATAATCGTCATCCATAGTTCACCTATGTTTGTATAAAGCACTACTTCTTAATATAGCTAGTGTTTTTTTGTTACTACTTTAAAATTACTTTCTTCTCTTGTTCTTTTTCTTCTCATCAAATTTTATTTCGGAGAATACGTAGATATATAATATTTCTAAAATGCCGACGGTGTTTATGACCAGCAAAATAATAAACCAGTTGGGCTGATTTTTTTTAGCAGCTTTCCATAATGCAAGCCCTTTCCAGATTAGTGACCACACTGTAATTATTGCAATAAGAACGATCGCCCACATAAGCGGAATGCCCAATCCTTGCGCAACTAATTGATATACGTCAGGAAATATTGTTTGATTAGTATACACCATTTTATTACATTACACACCTATTATTTTTAAATTCTTGTAAGGACCTTTTGGTTTTGATTTTTAAGTTTTATTATAGCGTAGAACATAAATAATTGAGCATTTTTATTTATGTTCTCCGAATATAGCATATGA
>CAYIPM010000166.1:0-2244 GCA_964365195.1 Candidatus Woesearchaeota archaeon | reverse complement strand
GAAGGACTTTGAAGAGATTTCCTTCGGAAATGTGGGTTATTCAAAGTCCTCTATATATTTTTTTGATTACGCAAATTCTTAAATAGGTTCTTGTGTGTCGCATTTTATGAAGATGAAGATTATGGTGACGGGCGGCAGTGGATTTATCGGCAGTAATTTTATTCACTATCTTTTAACTGATCCTGAAATAAAGGAAGAGGCATATATCTTAAATGTTGATGCGCTCACGTATGCTGGACGCGGAAAAAATATTTTGCATATGTTTCTCGCGAGCAAGAATAAAACGTTTTTACGTCGGTATCGATTTGTTCGGGCAGACATTAGAAATTTTAAAAAGATTAATCGCATTGTTCGCAGATTTAAGCCAGATTATATTGTTAATTGTGCTGCAGAATCGCACAATAGTCTTGCCATTGTTAAGCCGCGTATTTTTTTTCAAACAAATGTTTTAGGAACGCAGAATTTGCTTGAAGCTGCGCGAAAAAACAATGTTAGGCGCTTTCATCATATATCGACATGTGAAGTGTATGGTGACCTTGCGCTTGACAGTCAGGAAACTTTTTCTGAAGATTCACCATATAAACCAAATACACCGTATAATGCATCGAAGGCCGCCGCAGACATGGCTGTTCGCGCATATGCAAAAACATTCGGTTTACCGATTAGTATTTCTAACTGTGCTAATAATTATGGACCCTATCAATTTCCTGAAAAATTAATTCCGTTATCTGTTACAAATATTTTAGAGTCAAAAAAAATGACACTCTATAACACCAGTCAGAATAAACGCGAGTGGATTCATGTGTATGATCATGTGAGGGCGATTTACAAAATTTTGATGCACGGAAAAACAGGTGAAACGTACAATGTTGGAACTGGAGTAGAAAAAAGCATTGAAGAAATAAGCGCAATAATCCTTAAATACCTTCACGCTCCTGAAACTATGAAAGAGTATGTTAATGATAGACCGGCGCATGACAGACGGTACTTACTTAATTCAACAAAAATAAAACGAGAGCTTGATTGGAAGCCACTGATTGATTTTGAGCAAGGCATGCAAGAAACAATAGCATGGTACAAACAAAATCCGAAGTGGTGGAAGCCGCTTACAAAAAACTTGGTTAAAGAAACTAATTGGAAGATAAAATAAGCTTTATTCTACTTTTTTTTCTAAGTACACTCATTTTTTCATCTATACTATTCACCAGACAAATATTTTTAAATCAATTTTTGTCTTATCAATTGTAAAATAGGTTTATAAAAAAGGTACTATGAAAGGAATTATTTTAGCGGGAGGAAATGGAACGCGGATGATGCCGTGTACTAAAGTTACTAATAAACATCTTTTGCCAGTGTATAATAAACCGATGATTTATTATCCATTGCAAACACTTGCTGATGCAGGAATACGAGATATTCTTATTATTTCTGGCCGAGGACATGCGGGACATTTTGTAAACTTGCTCGGATCAGGAAAAGAATTTGGCGCACGATTAAGTTATGAAATACAGGAAGAGGCCGGAGGCATTGCGCAGGCATTGGCACTTGCAGAAGATTTTGCAGAGAATGAAAACATAGTTGTTATTCTCGGAGATAATATTTTTGAGGATAGTATCAAGGAACATGTTGAAGCATTTAATAAACAATCGCAGGGCTGTCGCATTTTTTTAAAGGAAGTGGGCATGAAAGCTGCTCGACGATTTGGCATTGCAGTTGTTGAAAAAGAAAAAGTAATTTACGTTGAAGAAAAACCCGCATATCCTAAATCAAATTTAGCGATGACTGGACTGTATATGTTTGATTCACGCATTTTTCATATAATAAAAACAATAACACCGTCTGGACGAGGTGAATTAGAAATAACTGACGCAATTGATGATTATGTAAAAAAAGGAAATTGTTATTATACTACTTTGAAAGGATTTTGGAGTGATGCGGGTACGTTTGAAAGTTTACAACGGGTAAGTAACTTAATTAGAACAAAAGAGGCGCCTGAAGAGGATTTTTGGAGCGATAGCGATGATTTTTCTGAAACATTTAAATTTCCTTCGAAGAATGATAAGCCGAATGAAATTATTGATAAATTATCACAATTAACAAAAAAGCAATCTGAAATTTTAGATTATTTATTGCAGCAGTCTGAAGAGAAAAAGAAAATAGAATTGTCAACTGGGGGGGAAAGTGATGAGAATAATTTATAGTATATAATCTATAGAAATTCTTATGATTAAAAACCTTGCCTTT
>CAYIPM010000165.1:0-2303 GCA_964365195.1 Candidatus Woesearchaeota archaeon | reverse complement strand
AATGGACGCAATTCATCCTACCCTTAAAAGAGTAGGATTTCTTGCTAAATTTTAAGATAAGAGCAATAGGGGAAAGATATTTTGAAAAAATTGTTGAAGCTGTCGTCGATGTTGTATTTCTTGTTATTAGAAGAGAAAAATTTAAAATTCCTGAAAGTGATGAAAATGCATTTGAAATTTTAGCAAGAGAAAAAATTATCTCTCAACTATTGTCAGAAAAATTACAAGATGCGAAAAGAATGAGAAATGTTATTGCACATTATTATGGAAAGATTGACAATGAATTAGTATATCACGCACTAACCGAAGAATTGACAACAGATGTAGAAGCATTTATTAGTCATATTAATAATTTATTAATAAAAGGGCAAAATAAAAAATAAAATGAAAAAAGAAGTCATCAAAGCAATTGTGTTCGACATCGGCGGCGTCTTGCAAATACCCCATTATTATGTGCATAAAAACAACAAGGAATTTTCTAGCATTCATGAAATGATTGCGCGTGCATTGCATCTTCATCCAGATAACTGGCTTGATGCAATCGATCTGCTCTATGCGAAAGCAACTATCGGAGAAGTCTCCAGAAACAAATTCGTCCAAGAAGTCAGTAAAAAATTAAACATTTCTCAAAATACATTAGTGCATGCAGTAAAAAAAAGCTATCATAAGCATATGAAAAAAAATAAAGAATTATATATTATTGTGCAGTCCTTGCAAAAAAAGGGTTATATCGTCGGTATTTTATCGGATCAATGGCCGCTCTCTCGGGAAAGCATATTTCCAAAAAAAGATCAGAAATTGTTTGATTTTGCAATTATCTCTTACGAAGTAAAAACAAGAAAACCGCAACCAAAAATATATCAATTGCTGCTCAAAAAAATAAGAGAAAAAGATAAATCTATTTCTACTTCAGAAATCATTTTCGTAGATGATAAAAACTATAATTTAGTGCCGGCAAAAAAAATGGGGATTCACACCATTCAGTTTCATAATAATAAGCAGGTAATAAAAGAGTTAAAAAAATTGAATGTGGCTATCTAAAATAAAAATATCCTTTACAATTTTCAGGTAAACCGGATCTGTTTCTTTTTAAAATCTTATCATTTCCAACTGTTTCTCCGCCAATCCATATACGTGCAAAATTTAAAGGAACACCATCGTAATTTTTTGTAATCTCTAAAACTTCTGATAATTTGCCAGGTCCTTTTATTTTTTCGACAGATTTTTTTCCATCGAAAAGAGTTCCACCAATCAAGGTAACGCAAGAAGCTTCACAGATAGAAAGTGTTGAAAGATCAATAAGATTCTTACCGTATTTAGTTGAAACCCCAATAGTTCCCGGTATTTCCAAAGCTCCTTTAGTCATTGATTTAACCACTCCCTCGTATGCCGCAACTTCATCTAATCGTACATAGAGATTCGATTTTCCTGCCCGTTCTTTGACAAGTACTCTTCCCAGTAAGTCACGTGCTACTTCATCAGCATGTCGTTGGAAAAAATCCATGTGTACACGTGTTGATGGTCGAGGTATAATTAATTCACTCATAATTATCTGAGAAATAAGTACTATATAAATATTTGTAAACTATAAAGTGGTAACAATTAGTAAAGTTTAAATATCGTGCGATATACCCCAATATACGATGAAACAGAAATTAAGCGTCACTTTAGATGAAAATCTCTTGCAGGAAATTGATAGAATTGTACAGACAGGCAAGTTCAGAAATAAGAGCCATTTCGTTGAGTATTCTATCAACGATATCCTTAAAAGAGAGAGTGAAAAAATAAAGCTAGGAGGAGATCAAAATGTCTCAATATAGTAATTTTCAGCAATATTGTGAAACTCATGCGCAAGGAGGAAATAGCTATGCAGCTCGTTTTCTTAAGCCCGGAAAAAATGCCTTAAAATTAGCATTGGAAGAAGCGATAAGAAAAGGTTTACCAACACCACTGATAGAAAAAGTTGAAGAAACAGGAATGCTCGACGGTAGTTTTGAATTAACCTATGAAGGTGCTGAAAGAATTCTAAAAAAAATGGAAGAGTCATTAGCAAAACAAGGAAGAAGTTTAGGAAGAAATTACGTCGATATTTTAAGTAGATTTGATCCCGTACGAGATAATGATATTATCACAGTAGGTTATTTTTGTTTCGATCCTTCTGTTCGAGAAAAAGTCGGAGGCGATTTTGGAAGACTCTATAAAGTTGTCTTAAGCGCAGGAGTTAATAGAAAAAAAGGATATGCATTACCGGAGCGACACGAACGAAATCCTGTTTCTACAAATAATTTTTTCCCTTCTAATTT
>CAYIPM010000164.1:0-2330 GCA_964365195.1 Candidatus Woesearchaeota archaeon | reverse complement strand
GAAACATAAAGAGTTTAAGCAGGATATGAGGAAATACTTACGTCCTTAGCTATAATGCTAAAACACCAAACAATATTAAAAAACCTTCTAATCCTGTTTTTAAATGAGAAATCCAAAGCCCTAATCCAATTAGGAATATTCCTATTATTATACCCTGCCAGATATCTCCGACTCTCTCTGAATGGTCTTTCACTGTATCAATCATATGAACGTTTGGCATTAAATAAACAGAAAAAAAGAATTTAAAAATCTATCTATGGGCCTAATTGTTACATCTTTTTTACTCGCTGGGCGTCATCGTGTTTTAATTGAGATTACTTTCTACCATTACATAATTTATAAAATAGTAAAATTTAAATAGTTTGTAATGGTAATATTATTATGAGAATAATTAAAAGGAAAATAGGAGTGAAATATTATTATTACTTACAGCACTCTTTTAGAGACGGTAATAAAGTAATTACAAAAGAGAAATATTTAGGAGTGAATATCCCTAAAAATTTTGAAAATATTAAAAACGATTTTATGAAAAAATTTAAGGGAGGATTACACCAAAAGTTAGCAAAAATTAAAAAGTATTTTCAAAAAGAATGGAGAAGAATTCCTAAGAGTATAATAAGAAAACAACTAGAAGAAATATCTATCGCATTTACATATAATACTAACGCAATTGAGGGATCAACAATTACTTTAGCAGAAGTAAGAGCAATTATTAGTGATAAAATAGCTCCTAATAAACTTTTAAGAGATATAAGAGAAACTGAAACACATAATAAGGTTTTTCTAGAAATGCTTGAAAAAAAGGAAAAAATCTCAGAAGGATTATTATTAAAATGGCATAAGGAAATATTTGGTGAAACAAAACAAGATATTGCTGGAAAATATAGAGATCATTTAGTAAGAGTTGGTAGTTATTTAGCTCCTGATTGGCAAGATGTTAATAAATTAATGAAAGAGTTAATAATTTTTATTGAAAAAAATAAAAAAATGAATTCAGTTGAATTAGCTGCCCGCACCCATTTTAAGTTTGAATCCATACATCCATTCGGAGATGGAAATGGAAGAATCGGAAGACTATTAATGAATCATATTTTATGGTATTCTGGATATCCTATGATAATAATAGAATATGTAAAAAGAAAGTCTTATTATAAGGCTTTTTCAAGTGGCGAAGAAGGATTTGTTAATTATTTTATTAGAAGATATTTGGCTATTCATAAAAATAGGATAAAATAGAAAACTAAAAAATGATTACAAAATATTAAATTTTAGTCACCAAATTAAATAAAGATAAATGAGGTTTTAGTAAAGTAATTTGAAGTTGTGTATAATTACTTCTAAACGCTAGGTAGCTTAATTATGTCCATAAATCTAAAACATCATTCTCAGAGATTATTAATCTTTGATACATTCAAATCTTACGATTTGAAGTCTTTAGAATGTTGTAGTAATTTTGTGGTTTTAGATTTTACTTCATCCAAAAAACCTAACAAACCATACACTATAATTAGTGGTACACACCAGGTTTTTTTGATTTTTCTGCACCCGATTTATTTAATCAAAATAATTTTAAACCTGAAAACACACTACCCTATTTGCTCTTCGGTAAATGAAAGCGCGCTTGCTCTCTCTATACGCGCTCTATTCAAAAATTTTCTATTGAAAATTTTTATCCGAACAGAGCGCTTAATCCTTCTGCAGCAGCTTCATGTTTTTCTTCTTTTACTGCTTCTTCTTTCTTTGATTCGCCGCTAGAGCTACTGGCAACAACAGTTGGTGCAGCCAGTGCGCTTTCAAGTTCTTTTGTTATGTCGACATCTTTCAGGCTTGCAACAAGACTTTTTATTTTAGCCTCATCAGTATGAGCGCCGCTCGCGTGCAATATCTTCATGACGTTTTGTTCGTCAATCTGTTTGCCTAAACTATGCAATAACAATGCTGCATAAACTTCTTCCATGTTAGTGTGTTTCCTCCTGGTTTGTGTTTAATTGAGTGATATGATTAGCTTCTCGCTGCGCCTTGCCTAAAAAATAACTCATAGTTTCTTTGCAATAAAATCCAATTTTCTGTGCAAAGCCCAAAGATTTTCCTGCCAGCATTTTTAATGATAAAGTATATTCATCAGGATCAATCTTAATATGAGTGTATAATTTTTTATGTTCAACATCATAAATCGCAACAGGATTTAATCCGACGCTAAACGGTTGCACCTGTAATTTTTGCAAAAGTGATGCGACGTTTTCTTTGATTGTCTCGCCTTTTTTTACAACAACTTTCGGCGCTTTAATAGAGATTTTTCCATTTTCAACTGCAATTTGTATTCCTAAAAC
>CAYIPM010000163.1:283-2345 GCA_964365195.1 Candidatus Woesearchaeota archaeon | reverse complement strand
TGAAGAGATTTCCTTCGGAAATGTGGGTTATTCAAAGTCCTCTATAGTAAAAGACGTAAATTTTTAACCATATTTGTATGTCTTTTCCTAATAAGTCAACGACAAATCGGTCAAATATTAATGTCGTTGACTATAATTAGAAAATTGCTGTTCAGAAATCTCTCTAAGACCGCCACAGCTTGCTTTTGGTTCGATAGGAAATTTCAATGATTTTCTTTATTCTAAATGCTCCGTAGTTTCCTGACAATGATGCTCGAAAAACAACAGCATCTTCAAGATCTTTAACAATTAATTCCGTTTCAGATAATCTCATTTTACCGCCGACAAATTAAAATTTTCCAGTCCAAGACGGTGCTTTCTTTTCTCTTATGAATTGAATTATAACTGGAATAAACGAAGTAAGAATAATGCCAATAATAACCAAACTAAAGTTTTCTTTTACAAATGGAAGGTTTCCAAATAAATACCCGATTCCAACAAAAAGAGAAACCCACACAATTCCTCCGACTATATTGTAAGACAAAAAAGTAATATACTGCATCCTGCCAATGCCAGCAACGAACGGCGCAAAACTTCGAACAATAGGAATAAAACGCGCAATAACAATTGTCTCTGCGCCATACATCTCATAAAACTGCCTTGTCGTTGTCAAATGTTGTTTATTAAAAAACATGCCATCATCTTTTTTAAAAATGCGCGGTCCCCACTGCCGCCCAAAATAATAATTAATGCTGTCTCCAAGAATAGCCGCAATAGATAAAATAATGATTAAAATCATAACATTAAGAGAATCTAAAGAAGCCAATGCGCCGGCGGCAAAAAGCAGCGAATCTCCCGGCAAAAACGGCATAAAAATAAAACCGGTTTCAATAAAAATAATCACAAAAAGAAGCACGTACACCCAAAAACCATACAGTGCAGTTACCGTCGATAAATATACATCAAGATGGAAAAAAATGCTAAAAAAATCTTGTACCATATTATACAAACAGAATTACCGTTTAAAAATTTATTCTGTTTGAGGCAACCACTCCATTTTAACGATATATCCGCTTGTCATTTTGGTGTTTTCAAAAACAGAATCAATCCATTGCGAATAATGACTAAAAAATAATGCAACATTATCAGCGCTGTTAATGGGTATTTCTCTTTCAGCGATAATAAAAAAAGCTCCCAGAAACAAAAACAAAACAATAAACATTAAAAGTTTCATCGTTTTTTAGCGCGAGAAGTTTTATTTTGCACATTTGAATTTGTTTTTTTATCCTGAAACCAGTCCATTTCAATTGCTTTGCCTGTTAATACTTTAACATTTTCATACGAATGCACAAGCCATTTACCATACACCCCCATTGCTGCAAAAACGCCCTTGCTCGTTGATAGATCAATCACATTTTTCTGTGAGATTATAATAAAACTCGAATACAAAAACAACGCGCAAAGAATCAAAATAAGAATAAAAAATCGATGCCGCAAGTCACTCATTTTTATAGCTAACACTCCAATCACTAAAAAAATAACAATCACCAGCCAATGTATGCCCAACATGCAATAACTAATAAAAACAACTATAAAAAACTTCGTTTTTTATTTCACCAACATGTTCCTGGTAAGCAACAACTAAAAAAGAAAAAAAAGAAAAAAAACTAAAGACTAACTAAATTTGTCAAGAATCAAAAGGAGCAAACTTAAAACAGTAAGCACAACAACAATCCATCCAGCAATCATCGCAACCAGTGATCCGCCTAACCATGAAGGTAAAGACAAAATACCGTCGATCATAGCGAATCCCACTGAAAGTGAAACGATGATACCCGTTAACCACACTGCAAGATTAACTAATGATGAAAATACGCCACGAGTTTTAGCCATTGATATATAACCTCCTTTCTAAAAGAATACTAAAACAAATAAAACCATTATTATAAATGTTATTATGTGTCCTCTTGAAGAAATATAAAATCACTATGCGATTTTATTATGCCCCCTCCTGTTCGCAAAAGCATTTTGCATTATCTTATTTTATTCTTGTCAAAATTCTTTTGCTCAATTTGAACTCTCC
>CAYIPM010000163.1:0-183 GCA_964365195.1 Candidatus Woesearchaeota archaeon | reverse complement strand
TCGTTCAAATCTTGGAAAAAAAGAATATTGCTTTGCAATATTCTATGCCCCCTCCTGTTCGCAAAAGCATTTTGCATTATTTTGTTTTATTCTTGTCAAAATTCTTTTGCTCAATTTGAACTCTCCTCGTTCAAATCTTGGAAAAAAAGAATATTGCTTTGCAATATTCTATGCCCCCTCCGA
>CAYIPM010000162.1:0-2357 GCA_964365195.1 Candidatus Woesearchaeota archaeon | reverse complement strand
GTAGTTCAATATATTTGGAATATAGAACAAAACCGCTTATGCGGAGATACTGTTAATGTCGTTGATTATATAAACATCCTCCGAAGATAATCATAACTGCAGTGCGATGGAGAATAAAGCGATAGTCATTGCGAGAAATAAGAGATGAGGTTGCACAAGTGCTGCATGTTTTTGTGAGTCATGTTACTATTTGGAACTGGTGCATGAAGCTTATTGCAATGTTCATTCTATGGGCATCTCTGCTTGATACAGATTACGAAAAATCTGGCACGTCGACGAGAAATTCATAAAAGGGAGAAGAAGTAAAGGAGATTTTGCGTACGCATTTATGGTAATCGATAACAAAAATAAAATTTTTCAGATTTGTTCATGATGATAAAGCCGCTTAAGCGGATTTATGCGGAGATACTGTGAAGAAATTATTTTTATCAATACTTCGGCATCTTGCTTTCATTCATGCAAAATTCTCTAAAGATTTGCAATCGGAAATAAATCTCTTTCTTCAAATTTCCAGAACTCAAAATCAATGAGATAACCTTTTCTTTTATTGCGATCATACAAAAAATTATTGGAATTTCTCACGTCGTCTTTTTCAGGAATAAATCCGCATTCAATTGCATTTCCTATTTCATGAACTGCCAGTTGTTCCGCAATGCCCACTCCATGAAAACCTAAATCAGAACCGCTCGGAAGCGGGAGGTATTCCATAATATATGCAGGATATGTCATTGAAGAATTTTTAAATAAACATAATTTTTCTACTCCCATTGGTTTAGGAACAGCTAATTCATAATCATGCATATACCCCGTAATTTCTGCTTCGTGTTCTAATTGTGTTACTGCATGAGCATCTGTTCGTAACGTGAAATTCTTACAATCTGTAAAACAATCACCGGTATAGAGAATTTTTGCAGCATATCTATCTGAAATGCGAAAAACAATGCCGCGAGATCCGTTTCTAATTCGTTGATATAATGTTGGAGGCAATACAAGTTGTGGAGGTATAGGGCAAAAGGGCATATATTTTAATACATTCTTATTTTTTAAGCCTTTTTATTGTAATCAATTCCAAGAACACTCCAATCATAATCTCTATATTTTCCGTCGCGCGACGGATCCCAATAGACAAAATCATCATGACCAAAATAACCGAGAGCCCGTGCAAGTAAAATTGACTTTTCCGCTAAATGCAATTTTCGCAATTTGTGCTTGGAAGATAATGTTGCATCGCGCATGAGAACATTATTTCCCAGTCGAGTATAAAATATCGCCTGCTTTCGAGCAGGCAACGCAAACGGATTATACATGATAGGAGTAATATTATCGTTGCGCATTTCATTAGTAATAATTCCCATATATCCTGCAATTTCTTGAGGAGAAAATCGTATCACATCGCTGTGCTCTCGCGAATGAAGAAATTTAAATTGTATGTCAAACGTTTGATAAGGAGTTCGCGATCGAGCCGGCTCAGTAAAATCTTCTTCATTTTCTACTGAAAATTGCGCCGGTTGAACGCTTAATGAAATTGCCAAATTATGATTTTTTTCTGAGTCTGGCCTATCAGCTATATACGGCACATGTAAAAAACCAATCATATATTTTGATGCTTTTTTTGTACGAGACGGTACTTCAGTTATAATGTGTCCGCCCTCAACAGCAACGCGATGCGCATCTGCATACACAAGAGTTTTTATTCCATTTTTTTCTTCCCATTTTCCTGTTTGTTCATTGCGTTGTCTATAGATAGAAAAATTTTCTGCATACGTAAAAATACGCGCTGCTTCAGGCAAATTTCCAAAAGGCACAACTCGTTTTGTTTTACTGCCAAAAACAGGTCTCCATGAATAACTCACAAAATGAATATCCTCTTGTTTCATTTTTCGTAATCGTGAAAATGCGTCAGATCTCAGATACAGTGGAATCGTAGACGTATCAAGGGTTTCTTGTAAGCTCGTCGGTTGAGGTAATCGCAGGATTTTTCCATGTTTGTAACATTTTCTGGAAGCTTGTGCTCCGTTATTTCCTCGTAAAAATTGCAGGGGAATAATTGAGCTTGTGATAATTAATGCATCTCTCGATGGATCTAAATCTCTTATTCTTTGCACGAGATCTTTCTGACTATCAGTAGAATGAGGAGTTAATCCTCTTATTTCTGTAATATCTCGTTCTAGAAAAAAACTTTTTTTCTCCATACAATTTTTAGATAAGAAAGATATTAAACCTTTATTATTCTGGAACATGATAATTTCTTTATTTTCAAATGGGGTTTAATACCCCGCGGCTTGTGAGTTATTTCGTTTTAGTAAAATCAAAAAATAAAAAACGAGATAACGAAAAGAGCAATTCCATTTTTGAAA
>CAYIPM010000161.1:0-2358 GCA_964365195.1 Candidatus Woesearchaeota archaeon | reverse complement strand
TTATTTTCGCACTAATAATTTATTTTTATTAGATCTACAAAATAAAGATGGTGCAGAAAAAATCTCAATCAAATATAATAGTTGTATCACTCTTAATTCTCATAGTTTTTGTTATTGCAGGAATTATATTTACTATTGCGGTTCCTTTTGTTGAAAATATTTTTGAAGAAACGAAATGCTTTGATGTGCGTGGAGCATATGATATAACTAATGATCCATCGTACAATTGTTATGATAGTGGTGGCCGACAATTAATTATGCAGGTACATCGTACGAGCACAGCAGGAATTCCTGACGGATTTAATTTCGAAGTTGGAACTGGAGAATCAAGTAAAGCATATTCGTTTTTAGAAGGTCAAACCACTGAAAATGTTATTATGTTTGATAATAACCAAACGATAGAATTACCGAGTGTTAATGCAGAAAGAACCTATCGAATTAATAACATAAATTTTATACCGCTTGTTTTACGAGCTTATCCTATTTTAAATGAGAAAGTTTGTGATTCATTTTATGAAACGACAGTTATTAATGAATGTCCTGCACAAATTTGTGAAGATACCGATGGTGATGGATATCTTGCACTGTCGTGCGGAGGCAATGATTGCAATGATAATGATGCAACTATACATCCTGGTGCATTAGAAATTTGTGGCAACGGTATTGATGAAGATTGTGATGGAAGTGATGCCGTATGTACATTTCCTAGTGTAATTATTAGTTCGCCATTAAACAATACCAATACAACAAATAAAAACATACCTGTTAATTTTTTGTATAATTCATTTGTACAAAATTGCTGGTATTCAAATGATACCTATTTAGTGAATAAAAGTTTGGGCTCTGGAGGAACCTGTGTTAATATTACAAATATTACCTGGAGCAATGGTGCGCACAAAGTTACTGTCTATGTTAATAATAGTGCAGGAAATTTTAATTATACGAGCGTGAGCTTTAATGTTTCTAGTTCAGATTGTGGAAATAATATTTGCGGATCAGGAGAAGATTATAATTCATGTTCGCAAGATTGCGGATATAGAGATTTTGCAGTACCAATAAAAATAGACAGTAATGGAAATGTAATTGTTGCTGGTGTAACTCAAGGAGATAATGCAGCAAGACTTTATGTTTTAAAATATTCAAGTGCAGGGACTCTTTTATGGAATAAAACTATCGGAAATATATTAGCAACTCGTACTTTAACAATTGGACCATCTAATTCAATAATAATTGGAGCTACAGCGAATGATATTCCGGGTAATACGTATCAATACGCTATTGTTGTTCTTGATAGTAATGGAAATTTAATGTGGAACATAATTGATCCAGTCTCTGATCTTCTCGATGAAATTACTAATGATACAAACTACATTTATGTTACTGGTGTATATCAAACAAATGCAACCCAGGATATTCATACACAAAAATATGATTTGAATGGAAATTTAGTGTGGAGTCGTGTGTATGATGGCGGAAATTATGAAACTGATGGATCTTTGACTGTTGATGCTAATGGAAATATTATCATTGTAGGAGAAAAGAAAAATATTACCATGGGATTTCCAACAAGTTCAGATGCACTACTTATTAAATATAATCCTGCCGGTACTCTTCTTTGGGCAAAGACATATAACGTCGGAGTGGAAGATGAAGGATATAAAGTTACAACGGACAGTTCTGGAAATATTCACACAATTATTTACACTCCGAGTGATACACGTATTGTTTCATTTCAAGCAGACGGCACTCTTTTATCAGAAAAAATTATGGATAAACCTGCTAACGGTGTTTATACAACTGGAATTACATTTGATAATTTATTAAATGTTTATATGGCAGGAAGAGAGAGTCTATTTGTTTACAATATAACAAAACATGAATTTGTTTACAATATAACAAAACATGATTTTAATGGAAGATTACTTTGGTCACGACATGCTAATTGTAGTAATTTATTGACTTACGCTACAGGAATTGCAATTGATGGTGCTGGCAATATTTTTGCAACAGGACAGACTTATGGAAATCCTAGTACACCTTTTTATTTTGATTATTGCACAATGAAATATTCTCCGACTGGAACCTTTTTATGGAAAGATAGACATTATCGTTAATCTGATTAGCAATTTTTTGTATATTTTATTTAATGAATAAAAAATCCCATCGTTCACTGCGGTTCACTTCGCATCTCGCGATTTCATTTTGCAATTATTTTTCATTTCCAAAATGAAATCGCTCGCAAGCTGCTGGGTATTTTTTAAGTACAGAAAATTTTTAAAGAATTTTCTGGCCCTAGAAAATCTTCAAAAGATTTTCTATGCCTCCATATGGACGACGACGAAAATCGTTGCAAGCAAC
>CAYIPM010000160.1:0-2374 GCA_964365195.1 Candidatus Woesearchaeota archaeon | reverse complement strand
GAAAGGGATGCAGGGATGTAACATTGCTTTTACTCCTGTAGAAAATTTACATCTTACGTTAAAGTTTTTGGGCGAGATTAGTGAAGAAACAATTAAAAAAGTAAGGGAGCGGTTACAGCGGGTGAATATCTCTTCATTTGAAATTCATCTCGGAAAAGTTGGCGTATTTTCTCCACACATTCCTCGGATTCTTTGGATTAAACTTATTGGCGCTGAAACATTACAGAAAAAAATTGACAAAGCGCTTGCTGATCTATTTTCCGTCGAGTATCGGTTTATGGGGCATGTTACACTTGCGCGCATCAAA
Source organism: Candidatus Woesearchaeota archaeon (assembly GCA_964365195.1). Lineage (GTDB taxonomy): Archaea > Nanobdellota > Nanobdellia > Pacearchaeales > GW2011-AR1 > ARS1285. The sequence goes on along the minus strand of CAYIPM010000160.1, from coordinate 2,067 downwards.
TATATTTCTAAAAAAAAGGAATTCAATGAGTATGTTTCAGGGTTGCAATCTTCTTTAGGCGGAATTGCAAGAGAATTTTCTTTACAAAAATCGACTTTATTGCCTGATGGGGCAATGTATGAAGTGATTGAAAGATATTCTTTGCAATAATATTTTATTCCTCTTATTTTTGTTGATATCAAAGTGTTTGACAAATCACGCACTAAAGTTTGCGGAACACTTTGAACATGTCAAGAATTTTAACAATCAAATTCTTGAGCACTCTCAGGAATTTCATTCCTGAAACAAAAGAATTACTTTTGAGATATGCAATTGTGCAGAAAATTCTATGTATAGTGAAAGAATCGCGTCTTTCCCTAATAAGTCAACGACAAAACGAGGAAATATAAATGTCGTTGACTATATCAAGAGGTATTTTCATGCATCCAACAGTCCTCACAACCTGCGGACAAAAGTTCACAGAAACCTATAGTAAAAGACATAAGTTTTTTACCATATTTGTATATCTTTTCCTAATAAGCTAAAGAAAATCAAATATTTTCTATATCTCCAAACAAAATGTTTGTAGACAACGACAAACGAAAAAAATTAATGTCGTTGGCTATAAGAAGGACTTTGAAGAGATTTCCTTCGGAAATGTGGGTTATTCAAAGTCCTCTATAGCAAAATTTTAGGCAATTTCTTTATTTTTTCTAAATGTCTGCAAGAAATATATTTAATAAATATTTTGTAGTATTTAAATAACACTGGTTTTGAAATTATATTTTTGATTACCGATTGCCTTAAAAATATAATATTTGTTTATATATTTTGATGACTATAGCAAAAAAAGAATTAGAGGAGCGTATTAGTCGCGCAGTTGATTCTATTTGCACTCAATTAAAAGAAAACACTGATCTACGACCCCCCAGAATTTTTCTTTATAACGGGGAAATGAATGATTTGGAATATTTTAAAATAGTTTTATCAGAAAGATTTCCTTTTGATTCGTATTCTCCGGATATTATTATAGGGAATACGAAAATAGATTATTCCATAGATGTATCTTTTTTTTTAAGAGGTTTTAAGCCTGCAGCAACCTCTTAAATTCCTTTGCCTGATTTTTTAGAATGTCTGCAAGCTCTTTCTCTTCAGCATTAAATATTTTGCACAGTGTTTGAAATTTTTCAAGAAGTTTCTCCGCTTTTTTTGGACCGATGTTTGGAAATGCCTCAAGAATATATTTCTTTTGCTCTGGAACTGTTTTTGGGATTCTTGCGTGCAATGAAAGGGGATTTTTATTTTTTATTTGCTGTTTTGCAAGCGTTATTAGATACTGGGCGGTTTCCTGATAGTTATGAGAGAATACAATCGGAATTTGCTGATGCAATAAGGAGATGATCAATCCCCTGACTGCGTGCGTGATTGGTGTTTTTGCGATATAGAATGCGTGAATATCTCCTTCTAAAATGAGCATTATTTTTTCATATTTTCTTAATTGCTCCAACTGCTGATATAATCTTTTTTGCATCATTGACGAAATAAGGTCCGGAATTGTCTTTCTTTCTATTGCTGTATCTCCAACAAGATAATCTGCAATCTGAAGCGAGCGCAACTGCACTTCCACTTCTCGAGAATTTTTTAATTCCGCGAGAATAAGCGAATCTTTTTCGTGAATATCGATGATTATTATTGGTTTTTCCTCCTCTTTCTTATTTTTTGTTTTTTTAAAAATGTTATGAAACATCTTAAAATAATTTTTTTTGATTTTCCTCTTTATTTTCTTGTATGAATGATTTTCCTTCTTCTATATCTTTTTGTATGTCTTGAATAACTTTATACATTCTTTTTTCGCGGGATCGGGCAGTATAATAAAAAATTTCGTCAAGCGTGTCTTTTGTCAGTAAAATAATCAATTCTCCTTTCATGAGCCGGGCAGTTCTTCCCGCACGCTGAATTTTTCTAATTGCTGACGGAATTGGCTCATAAAAAATGACCGCGTTTACTTCAGGAATATCAAGACCTTCTTCTGCAATTGAAGTGGCTGCTATTGCGTTTATTTCACCTCTGCGAAATTCCTCCAATATC
>CAYIPM010000159.1:0-2376 GCA_964365195.1 Candidatus Woesearchaeota archaeon | reverse complement strand
TTGATTATACACATGCTGATCTCGGAGGATGTTTTGGAGGGAATTGTAAGGTTGCTGGCGGCTATGATTTTGTAAATAAGGATAATGATCCTAAAGATGATAATGGTCATGGCACGCATGTTGCGGCAACTGCTGCAGGAAATGGTGTTTTGAAAGGTGTTGCACCAGATGCGACGATATATGCGTATAAAGTTTTGAATGCGGAAGGAAGTGGAACTTGGGTAAATGTTATTGCGGCAATTGAGCGCAGTGTAGATCTTAATCAGAATAGAATTCCTTGTGAGAAGAATGATTATCTTGATGTTATCAGTTTGAGTTTGGGAGGAGCTGGTGATCCTGACGATCCGCAAAGCAGAGCAATTGATAATGCCGCTCTTTGCACTATCGCTGTTGTTGCTGCAGGAAATTCTGGCCCTTATGTAAGAACAATTGGCAGTCCTGGAACTGCTCGGAAAGCAATTACTGTTGGAGCAAGTTATAAAACAAACTATCAACAATTTGAATGGAGTTGTACTTCTGGAACAGAAACAAGTTGTGGAAGATGCCCCTCAACAGGAAAAATTCTCTGTGATTATTGGGGAGATGGAAATCCTGTAACTGATCAAATAACTTCATTTAGTTCACGTGGACCAATTAAAGGGATAGATAGAAACCAAAAACCAGATTTAGTAGCGCCTGGAGCAATTATTTGTTCTAGTCGTTTTGATAATATATTTCCTGATGGAAGTAACCCTTATTATAAGATTTGTTTAGATAATAAACACGTTCAATTAGCTGGAACATCAATGGCAACCCCCATGGTTGCTGGAGCTGCTGCATTATTAAAACAAAAACATCCTGATTGGAAGCCAGGAGAAATAAAAACAATATTAAAAAATACAGCAATTAAACTTATAGATCCAAAAACAAAAAAAGAATATTCCATAGATGCTCAGGGGTCTGGAAAAATAAATATCCAATCTGCAATAACAAGAAATAATCCTGCAATAGCAGAAATTAAAATATCTTATTTTATAGAAGGTAAAAGAGATATAAAAGGAACTGCAAAAGGAGAAAATTTCAAAGAATATAAATTATTTTTCGCAAAAAGTGAAAACCCAAGTATATGGAATGAATTAATAACAAATAATAAACAAATTGACAATGGAATTCTTTTTACTTTTGATCCCAGTTCTTTAGATGATGGTACCTATTTTTTAAAACTTGAGGTATTTAATAATCAAGGTGAAAAATTTGAAGATAAAAATCAATTTTATTATTCAAAAACCAATCCAAATATACAAAAGATAGGTAAATATAGAACTCCAACCCAAGGTGGAACAAGCCATGGAGCAGAAATAGATAAAGACAAAATTGTCTGGTCAGAGAAAAAAGGATCATTAAAAATATACGATTTTACAACTAAAAAGAGCACAGAAATTTATTATGATTCTTTAATAGAACCTAGATATCCAGATATTTTCGGAAATAAAATAGCTTATACTAAATATGGTGATACTATTGATAAACTTTTTTATTTTGATCTTGCAACAAACAAACACTATGATACCGGTGTCCAATTTGCTAACTGGAATCAAATTTATAATGATAAAATTTTTTACTTTGCTTATAATCCAACAACTAAATTATATACTATTGATAGTTATGATATTGTAAAAAATAAGGAAACAAAAAAATTAGATGGGGTTGAGCGATTTAGGATATTCGAATTACAAGTTTATGAAAACAAAATAATTTGGAATGGATATGACTATCCTCACTCTCTTAACCCACGATTGTATATGTATGATTTAAATAATGGTGTAAGAACACTTATTGCTATAGCAAATACAATTTATGGTTTTAATGGAAATTCAATATATGGGGATAAAATTGTTTATTCTGATATACGTTTTGATGAGGACAATATTCATAGGTATCATGTTTATCTTTATGATATATCGACAAAAACTAAGAGAAGAATTACAAACCCGCCAGGAAGCCAATATTCACCTATAATCTATAAAGATAAAATTTTTTATACTGATACTAGAGAAGGCAATTCTAATACAGATATTTACATGTATGATTTGACTACAAATAAGGAAACACAATTAACAAAAGAACCCTACAGTCAATCTATTATGGACGTATATGAAAATAAGATTATCTTTTTTGGTCAAAAAGAGGGATTTGATACCAGAGAACTTTATGTATACACTTTACCAGAAGGAACCTGCGGCAACAATAAAAAAGAGGGAAGCGAACAATGCGATGGAACAGATTCTGTTTTATGTCCAGGACAATGCACTGCTCAATGCACTTGTCCTGCACCTAAACCTCAATGCAGTGATGGCATTGATAATGATGGCGATAGATTAATTGATTCTTTAGATA
>CAYIPM010000158.1:0-2408 GCA_964365195.1 Candidatus Woesearchaeota archaeon | reverse complement strand
CAATGAGATAACTGTTTCTGTCTGGATTAGAACTTGGAGCAATGATTTATTTGTTCTTGGAGAACGAAGTTCAAATAGCGACGCAAATATTGCGTACAGTTTGCATACGGTTGAATCAGGAAAAGTTTTGTGGTATATTTCAGGCAGCACCTATGTTATTTCAGATATTAGTGTGAATGATGGCAATTGGCATTTTATTTCTGGAAAATTTAAACCTGGCAATGAAATTGTAGTATATGTTGATGGCGTGAAAAAAAGTTCTTCAACGAGTGTACCATCGATAAATAGCGCGTCGATTCCATTCAAAATAGGAAGCGGAGCAGGCAGTTATAATTTTAATGGCTTGCTTGATGAAGTGAAAGTGTGGAATTATGCATTGAGTGATGCGGAAATAATGAGTGAGTATCAACGAATATAATTTTTTTGAGAAGATGATTTTAATTCATTTTCAGATATTTTTTTCTTACCGTGAGTTTTAAATAGTATTCTCTCTTTTATCTTTGATGAAGAGGTTATAATGAAACAAAAATATTCTCTAGAATTAAAAGATCAAATATTTTCTGGGAGTTACATTTCAAGGGTGGAGGTGAAATGTAAATGGATCAAATAAAAATTAATCTTAATCCAACGATTCCACAATTGCCGAAAATCGACGATAAAACTAAAATTAACGTGCGGTATACTTTGATTTCTCCGTATGTCAGTGTTCATATTTATTGGGATAAAAAATCAGGAGAATTGCTCTATGAAGTTGAAGAGCCGATATTGAGTGTTGACGAAAAAGAACAATTGCGCATTATTGAACAAAATATGAAAGAATTAATCAACGTGAATGTTCTTGTTGAAAGCAATACTGATTCGATCATTGATTACATCAATAAGACTTCGCGTTTACTTATAGATGAATTAAACTTGCGCATCAGCGAAGACAGTTATCGAAAAATATTTTATTATTTATTTCGGGATTTTGTTGGGTTGAATGAAATTGAGCCGATTATCAAAGATTATTTTATCGAGGATATTGAATGCAATGGCATTAACACGCCGGTGTATGTTGTTCATCGTATTTATCGAAATCTGCGAACAAATGTTATCTATAGATCAATGGATGATTTGTCAAATTTTGTTGAGAAACTTGCGCAACGCTGTGGAAAATATGTTTCATACGCAAATCCGCTTCTTGATGGCGCATTGCCTGATGGATCGCGAGTGAATGCAACCTACACTGTTGACGTTACCAGTCGAGGTCCAACGTTTACTATTAGAAAATTTACAAAAATTCCGTGGACACCGACGCAACTTTTGAGTATGCGCACAGTGAGTCCTGAAATGCTTGCATATTTTTGGATTTTGATTGAGAATAAATCAAATATTCTTATTGTTGGCGGAACAGGATCAGGAAAGACTACGCTGTTGAATGCCATTGCTTTTTTTATTCCACCGGAAGCGAGAGTGGTCAGCATTGAAGATACACGTGAATTAAATTTGCCGAGGGAAAATTGGCTGCCCAGTGTTGCACGTATGTCATTTGGCGCGCAGAAAATTGGTGAAGTTGATTTATTTAGTTTACTGAAAAATTCTTTTCGACAAAATCCGGATTATGTTATTGTGGGAGAAGTACGAGGACAGGAAGCGTCTGTTTTATTTCAAGGAATGGCATCAGGACATTCTTCGATTGGCACAGTGCATGCTGATTCTGTTGATACTTTAATTAAAAGGCTTGAAACGCCTCCAATTGAACTTTCTCCGACGCTGATTAATATTTTAGATGTTGTGGCAGTTATGTCGCATTCAATTGTTAATCAACAGCAAACCAGAAAATTGCGAGAAATTTGTGAGATTATGAATGTTGATAAAGATGGCATTTCTATTATTAATACCCCGTTTGTCTGGAATCCTGAAAATGATCAATTTTATTATAAAAAGGATTTTAAGGCATTTGAGAAAATTGTCCGACGCTACGGAACAAATATTATGGATCTACAGAAAGAACTAGAATTGCGGACAAAATTGCTTTATGAAATGCATCGGCGCAAAATTCTTGATTTTTATCAGAACCAGCGCATCATTAATGAATATCATAAAAATCCTGCGGCAGTGCTTAGAGCGTTTGGTATTTTATCTTCTTAATAAAGAAAATCGTTGAAATTTCGTAGCGAACCGAAAGCAAGCTGTGACAGTCTTACAGAAATTTCTGCAGCAGCAATTTTCTAATTATAGTCAACGACATTAATATTTCCCCATTTTGTCAAACAAAAAGCATTTACTATCTTATATAAAATGTGAAAATGCTTTTTGTTTTGTTGACTAGATAGGGAAAGACTTCGATCTTTCACTATAGAGAGTTTTGAATAACCTCACATTCAAAACTCTCTAAGAAGGACTTTGAAGAGATTTCCTTCGGAAAT
>CAYIPM010000157.1:0-2413 GCA_964365195.1 Candidatus Woesearchaeota archaeon | reverse complement strand
ATTTGTTTGAGAATAATTATTTTTCGGTTCTAAAATTCTATTCCGGACAAAGCACCTCTAGCATAAGGTTTATTTAGTGTAAATATTATTAATTATAGAAAGTTTTGAAAAATTTCACATTCAATATTTTCTAAGAAGGAATCAGAGAATAACATTTCTGATACACTCCATGTCCTTTATAAATATAAGAAAAAAAGATGGTAACGCAGAAAAAATCTCAATCTCAACTCATTAGCATTATTCTTATCATCTTAATTATATTTGTGCTTGCAAGCATAATCCTCACCTTTGCAATTCCGTTCATTGAAAATATCATTGAAAAATCCAGCTGTGTTGACACAAGAGGAGCGTATGAAATCACTAATAATCCTGCTTATAATTGTTATGACACGGCAACACAACAATTAATTTTTCAAGTGCATCGTACTAACGTGAAAGAAGCTACAAATGGTTTTAAAATTGAAATTGGAAATAATGGATCAAGCCGATCATACACTCTTTTTAGCAACAGTACGGTAGAACATGTTTTTATGTTTGATAATAACCCGATAATTAAAATACCTGATGTCGACGGAGAAATGACCTACCGAGTCAAACAACTCATCAGTCGGCCAGAAGTTTTACGTGTCTATCCAACTATTGAAGAAACTGTGTGCGACACATTTTATGAAACATCTTTTATTTCTGAATGCGCAGTTTCTTGCGTGGATAATGATGCTGATGGGTATCTTTCCTCATCATGTGGTGGAAATGATTGTGACGACAACGATAATAATCGCAATCCAGGGAAAACAGAAATTTGTGGCAATGGTGTTGATGAAGATTGCAGCGGCAGTGATCTTGCATGCGCTGGTCCTTCTATAACAATCGTATCACCGTTGAATAATACCAATACAACGAATAATCAGGAGCACATTAATTTTACCTTTAGGTATAGCACTGCTTCAATGGGAAGCTGCTGGTATTCAAATGATACCTATAAAGTAAATAAGAGTTTAGGCTCTGGAGGAGCTTGTTTTAATATTACAAATATTACATGGAGCAATGGATGGCACAATGTCACAATATATGTCAATGACAGTGCAGGAAATTATAATTTTGCGATGGTAAGCTTTAGAATTAATAGTGCTGGTCCTGTTTGTGGTAATATGCTCTGTGAAATAGGCGAAGAGTATAGAAACTGCGCTCAAGATTGTGGATATAGCGATTTTGCGTATAGCGTTACAGCTGACAACAATAATTTTCTATATGTAACTGGACTTTCAACAGGTAATGAAAAATCACAGGTTTATACTATTAAATATGACAATAATGGCAATAAGTTATGGAATGTATCGTATGGAACATCATCTGGTGGAAGGAGAAATGTTATAGACCGCAGCAATAATCAAATAATTGCAGGTACAACAGGCGAAAACTATATTCCAGGAGCGTACAAAAACTTATATGATTATCATATTTTAAAATACGATGCAAATGGTAATAAATTATGGAACGTATCTGATAATACTACTGGAGATATTCTTCAGGACTTAACTATTGATAATGCAAACAACATTTATGTAACGGGGCTTGATCAGTGGAGTAGTCCTGAAAATACGAATGTAGTAACAAAAAAATATGATACTAATGGAAATCGCATCTGGAGCAAAGTTTTTGATTACAATTATAATAATACTGTTAGTCAGGATCGGATTTGGGCTTTAACTTTTGACAATAGCTCGGGAAATATCTATATATGCGGGAAAACGACAAAACATTTTGGAGACCCGACTAATGATGATGCTTTTATTGTTAAATATGATGCTGATGGAAATGTAATTTGGAACAAACTTTATGATGGGGGGTTAAATGAATCTTGTGTTTATGTCAAAACTGATGATAGCGGGAATGTGCATACAATAATTATTCAATTTACTAACGGAATAAACAGATATGTTCTTAAAATATATAATGCAAATGGCGGAGAATTATCAGAAATCATATTGAATACCCCCCCCAGTTTCAGGATAATATTTGACAAAGATTTTAATCTTTATACTACTGGAAATTCTATGTCTTTAGGGCTGCCACCAATTATTTATTATAACACCACCAAGTATGATGCCTCTGGAAACTTTGTATGGAACAGGTATGATCATTGCCAAGGGATCCTTTGGAATCCTACAGATTTAACTATTGATAACGTAGGCAATGTGATTGTCACTGGACATGGTTTTTCAACATCTGCGAGTAGCTCTAAGTATTATGATTATTGCACAATAAAATACTCTCCAACAGGAGTTTTATTATGGAAAGCGAGAGAGATTCATTAATGTGATTTTTAATCTATAGAGAATCTTGAAAAATTAATAAAATTCTCTAAGAAGGACTTTGAAGAGATTTCCTTCGGAAATGTGGGTTATTCAAAGTC
>CAYIPM010000156.1:0-2428 GCA_964365195.1 Candidatus Woesearchaeota archaeon | reverse complement strand
TTAACGTAATATCTTCTGTTATATAAAATAGTATTATTAATATATTTACGAAAACGCAATATTTAAATACATTTAATGCATAAGTGTAATTATGGATAACTTGGATAAAACAGATATTAAGATACTGAAGGAATTGCTTGACAATTCTAGAATGCCCTTGTCAAAAATAGGTAAGAAGGTTAGATTGTCAAGAGAAAATGTTCACTATCGAATTAAAAATCTTGTTCAAAAAGGGATAATAAGAGATTTTGTTGTTTCTATTGACTATAAGAGATTAGGATTTGAACAATATACTGTTTTTTTAGAATTTGAAAAAATTAATGCACAGAAAGAAAAAGAAATAATAGATTATCTCCATAAAAAAGACCATATTAGTTGGATAGGAATTTTAGCAGGAAATTGGAGTTTAACATTTGATATTTATACCAAAAATAATGACGAATTAAATAGAATATTAGAAGAATTTTTGATGAAATTCAGAGAGAATATAGGAGAATATTCTGTTTTAGAAGTTTTAGATGCTAGATATTATTTTAACAAAATGATTAATGAATCAGAATCTAAACACAATACTCTTGAAACTGTCAAAACTAAAATTGATGAAATAGATATTAAAATACTAAAAAAACTAAATGAAGACTCTAGAAATAGTTATGTAGACATTTCAGAAGATCTGAAACTAACGCCTAATGCAATAAATCAAAGAGTAAAAAATTTAGAAAAATCAGGTTTAATTCAAAGGTATACAATTTCAATTAATCATAAAACTTTAGGTTTTGAATGGCATGGATTACAAATAAAGCTCAGAAAACAATTTTCAGATACTGAAAAAAACTTGAAAAATTATCTAAAAACAGATAAAAAAGTCGCTTTTTATTACAAATATAGCAAGACTGGAAATTATGATTTTGATGTGGGAATAATTGCTAAGAATTCATCTGAACTAAGAGAGTTTATCAACGAATTAAGAAATAATTTTTATGAAGAAATAAGGATTTATGATACATTTTTGGTTCTAGAGGAAGTTTCAAGCCATAAACTTCCATTAATCGTTTTTGAATAATTATTTGTTTAAAGTTTTTTAAAGCGAAAAAATGCTAAGTTTAGCTCACTTTAATTTTACAGCTCAACTTTTAGGTATCTTTATTAATCTTCTTTTTCTTCTTAGAATATGAAGTTTGTTCGACGGACATTAAAAAATGGAATGAGTGTGATTGTTGAAAAGAGGGATTTGCCTGTTATCGCGGTGAGTATTTCAAATCCCTTTGGAGCGGCATTTGAGGAGAGCAAGATTAAAGGCATTGCTCATGTTATTGAACATTTGGTTTTTACAGGAACAAAGACTCGGAACCATGAGGATATTTCACGAGAGATTGAGAAGAAAGGAGGTATTATTAATGCGTTTACTGCGAATGAACTCACTTCTTTCTGGTTTAAACTGCCTAGTGAGCATGTGTTTGCAGGATTAGACATTCTCCATGATATTCTCATGAATCCTGTCTTTCCCACGAAGAAATTTGAGAAGGAGAAAAAAGTTATTTTAGAGGAGATTAAAATGTATCATGATGATCCTCAGAGAGCAGTATACGACTCTCTTTTGAAGAATCTGTATGATGCTCCTCTTGGAGAAGGAATTATTGGAAGTGAGGAGAGTGTTTCTGGATTGAAAAGAGATTTTGTTGTTGATTATTATCGAAAGTATTATGTTCCAGGCAATTACATCGTGACTCTTGTTGGAAATGTGGATGTTGAAAAGGTGTGTGCTTGGCTGGAGAAGAAATTTACTGGAGAGAAAGTGAAAAATGAGTTGAAGATAATTGTCCGAAAGAAAAATGGCGAGAGTGTTGAGGAGCGAGCAGGTATCGATCAGGCACATTTTCTTTTTGGAGTGCATGCCCCCCTTATTTGTGATAAGGAATATACTGTTCTTGAAGTGCTTGATGCCTATCTTGCTAGCGGGATGTCTTCGCAACTCTTTTTGAAGATTCGAGAGGAACGAGGGTTGGCGTATAGTGTTCAAAGCTCATTGAATAGTGAGAAGAGCATGTCGTATTATTCTATTTATGCGGGGACAACAAAGAAAGCCGTTCCTGAAGTTAAGAAGCTGATTCTTCAAGGATTTGCAGATATTGAAAAGATGAATGAAAAGGATTTGCTGGAAGCAAAGGAGAGATTGATTGGGTTGCAGCAGATTTCTCGAGAAGAAAGCTCGAGAGTTATGCAGGAGTTGTTGTTTTATGAGTTTGCTGCTAAAGCTGAGGAGTATTATCAACAGGAGAGCAAAGTTCGTGCTGTGACACTGGTAGATGTTAAGAAGTTGGCGAAAGAGATGGTGAGGGAATATTCTAGCGTAGCGATTGTTCCGAAGTGATTTTGTTTTTTGAAGGAGATAGATTTAAATACGAATAGATTGAGAGGTTTTTATGAA
>CAYIPM010000155.1:0-2435 GCA_964365195.1 Candidatus Woesearchaeota archaeon | reverse complement strand
TTAATGTATCATTAAGAATTCCCTTAAGGGAATTCTATGTGGGATGGAGCCAATAAAAAGCAAAAATTTATAAACCCTTTTTTTTACTTAGTATGATTATGGCACAAATTAAACCAACAATGAATATAGTGTTTGTCGGACACGTTGATCACGGTAAAAGTACGTGTGTCGGTCAACTTATGTTTCTCTCCGGCATTATTCCTGAACAAGAATTGAAAAAGTTGCGTGAAGAAGCTGAAAAGCATGGTAAAATTGGATTTGAATTCGCTTATATCATGGATCAAATTAAAGAAGAGCGAGAGCGAGGAGTTACGATAGATCTTTCTTACAAGAAAATTATTACACCAAAACGACAGATTACTATTATTGATGCGCCCGGTCACAAAGATTTTGTTAAAAATATGATTACTGGTGCAAGCCAAGCAGATGCAGCATTCTTAACGATTGCAGTCAAAGAAGGAGTGCAGCCGCAGACAAAAGAGCATTTATGGCTTTTACGAACCATGGGTGTCAACGACATTGCTGTTTTAATTAACAAAATGGATACTGTCGACTATAAAGAGGACGCATTTAATAAAGTTAAAGAAGAAGTTTCTGCATTATTGAAAACTGTTGGCATTAAAGTTGATAAAGTTCAATTCTTGCCTGTTGCTGGATTAAAAGGCGATAACATTAAAGATAAATCGTCAAATATGCCGTGGTATAAAGGTCCGAGTTTGTATGAGCAGCTTGATTTATTCCCTGAACCCTCAAAACCAACCGACTTACCAATGCGCATGCCAATTCAAGATGTATATGAAATTACTGGTATTGGCACGGTTCCTGTCGGTAAAATTGAAACTGGCATTATGAAAATTGGTCAAAAAGTAAAAATCTTACCCGGACGAAGCGGCCGTGGTATTGATGGAGAAGTTAAAACCATTGAAATGCATCATGAACAATTTACAGAAGCATTAGCAGGTTATAATGTCGGCATTAATATTCGTGGTGTTGGTAAAAAGGATATTGCACGCGGTGATGTTATTTGCGACGCTGGAAAGCCCGCAACTATTGCTGAAGAATTCACAGCACAAATCGCAGTTATTAATCATCCAACAGTTATTGCAAAAGGGTACACTCCTGTTTTCCATGTTCACACGGCGCAAGTTCCGTGCCAATTAATAGAAATTGTTCACAAAATTGATCCCGCAAGCGGTCAGGCAATGCAAGGCAAAGTCGATTTTTTGAAAAACGGCGATGTTGCTGTTGTCAAATTCAAACCGATTGGAAATCTTGTCATTGAAAAATCAAGTATAAATCCACACATGGCTCGATTTGCAATTCGCGACGCTGGTGCAACTGTTGCGGCGGGTGTTTGTATGGATCTAGTTGAGAAAAAATTTGTGTAGAATTGAGATTTTATAAAATAGAGAAGAGTTTTAATTTTTTGTGAAATAAATTATCCTAAATGTTTTCTATTAATGCCTCACTATATTCTATCCAGTGATCAAAGAGTGCAAGTAAAGCATATGCTTCGTCTGCGGCATCGACGTTATGTGAATGATAGGTGAGCGGTTTTTTTGTGTTGTGTTTTATTAATCCTTCGAGACTACTGTTGTCTGTTGCAAGCCATTTTCCTCCATTACCGATGGAGAGTTGTGTTACAAGTGCAGAATACTCTTCAAAAATAAGTGGGGGATATTTAAATCCAAATCTGCACGATACTTCTTTTGCAATCTTTTGCATGTCTTGTTGTCTTTTACTTCCAATTTTTGCATCAAACATTTTTAGGGCAAAATTGTTGTCAAGATAGACACCAAAATCTCTTCCTGGTTGATATACACTAAACGGTTGCCAGAGAATTTTTTGCATTGTCATATCATATTTGATTTTTAAAAATATTTTTTATATTATCTTAATTTTTCTACAATTTTATCGACGAAGGTTGCAGTAGTATATTTTCCTAAACAGATATATTCATTTGCACCTGCCTGCGAACATCGTTCTAAAAGATTATTGATGAATTGTCCGTTGGGTGAATATGTATCCGTAGCAATGATTTGTAATTGACTATGAGGATTCATGTCTCTTATTTTTCTCATTGTATACAATCCTGTTCTCCAATGAATATCTGTTCCTTCTTCTCGTCGGATAATGTTAATAGTTGTATCACTACATTCTCCTGCAGCGATTTTAAGATCTATGATAATTAAGGAACATTGTTTATTTTTAATTGTTCTAGTGCATCATGTGCAGAATATATTTGTTCTATTTGTATTTCTCTTTTTTGAAATTCTCTATCATAATATTTATAAAAATCTTCGTTTGGTCGTATCCAGGGAATAATTCTTTGGAGCATATTTTTTTTAATTTGTCATCGTTTAAAAATATTATCCTATTTGTGCTTTGTCCGGAATAGAATTTTAGAACCGAAAAATAATTAATCTTAAAAAAAT
>CAYIPM010000154.1:0-2456 GCA_964365195.1 Candidatus Woesearchaeota archaeon | reverse complement strand
ATTCGATGAAAATTTGTTATTTTTACTAATATAACTCTAACTCCGGACAGAGCATAAGACTTCAGAGTAAATTGAATTTTCAGCAATTTCGTTAAAATTTGGTTAGATGAAGTGCGAAGCATTTCATATGTTTGTTCTCTTTTATGATTTTAGCGAAGCAAGAAATCATAAGGCTGAGAATTGCTCACAGCCAAAAGGATAGGGAGAGGGGCAATAGAAACTCTATGTCAAAAATTGGGGGGAAGGTGAGCAACCTTTGGCAAAATCTCAATTTCCCCGAAGCATTTATGCTGAGGGCGACAGTCTGGACATTATCATATCATAACCTTATTCATGATATGATCCAAAATAATTTTTGATTATAATCGTCTAAGAATTCTATTCCGCTGCTTCTTCCCCTTCTTTTATCTTTTCAATCGAGCCAAATTTTCCGCTCGTTAATTGTTTCTCGCCTTGATATTCGTTGACAAAACCATTATTGATACGCACGCGATCACCTTCTTTAAATCGATGCGTATCGTCATTCCACAAAGTTAATTGAATGCTCCCGGAATCATCCTGCAGCAATGCATTTACAACATGCAATGTTTTGCCGTATTTATTAAATGTGCGCACTTCTCCAATTTCACCGATAATTCCTTCAACGACGACATTTCCTTGTTTTATCATGAGTTCATTAATTTTCATTTTTATTATCTCCGTAGATTAGTGGCAAAATCTGACTCACTCCATTTTACTTTTCCTTTTTTTAAAAAATCTCTTGCAGCATCAAAGGGATTGATAAAATCAGATATATCCAGAAGTCTGAATCTAATCAAATTTAATCTTTTATCATGCTCAATTAATTTTAACTTTTTATTTTCACCGTATGTAATAATTGTAGACGTATCTTCTTGTGGTTTTTGTTCTAATGAAACAGTTCCCAAAGTTATAAAATAACTATCATTATTAATCCATAAAGGGTAGAGAGAAGGAAATGTATTATTTTCAGTCATTTTTTTTAACTTTTCCTGTGAATCACCAACTATATATTTTTTTGGAGCAATATACACGACATTTTCACCGTCATTTACTATTTTTTCAAACAATGATTCGGGAATAATCTCGATTAATTTTGATTCTCTTAATAATTTCTTTCGAGGATGTATATACACAAATTTAGTTTCATCCAATTGCAATTCTATATCTGCATGCTGTTCTTTTTTTGGAGGATTCAAAACATATTCCAATTTTTCTAGTCTTTTTTTTCTGTTTTCCTCTGAAGTTTTATCATACCCTAATGTTGGTCGTTGTCGCATTCCATCATAGAGTAATAAAAATCCTACCCCTTGCAATACATTTCTTCTTGTTATCATATTGATTTATTCTTTTATAGATTTATATTACTTCGCAAGCTCCGCATCAATTATTTGTTTAAACGCGCTAAATGGTTGTGCTCCGATAAGTCGATTGCCATTAATAAAAAAAGCAGGTGTACCGTCAATGTTATATTTTAAGCCGTCTTGTAAATCTGCCATAACCTCTGCAGACATTTCACTAGAATCAAGACATGCGGCAAATTTTGCTGCAGGAACACCAATTGATTGCGCGTATTTTTTCAAATCACTTATTGATAATGCCTGTTGGTTCGCAAAAAGTTTATCATGCATACTCCAATATTTTACTTCGCCGCCAATTTTTCGCGCGCATTCTGCAGCTTCTGCAGATTTTTGCGCATCAGGATGAATATCAAGAGGAAAATCACGATACACTAATTTTACTTTGCCTTTATCAATATATTCTTTTTTTAATTGTGGTAAAGTTTCGCTCCAAAATTTCTCGCAAAATGGACATTGATAATCACTAAACTCCACTATTGTAACTGGAGCAGTTTTGCTTCCTAAAAACGCGTCATCATCTACACTCACGTCAACAACGCCGTCCGTCGGTGTTCTACTATCATCCCCGCCAAGCTGAGATCCATTCAAAGGAACAAGCGACTGAATAAAATAAGCTCCATCTTTAGTCACGTACACAGGAATATTCTGCTGTTCAAAAGAAACAGTTACTTCATACACATTGCCCAAATCTACGGAAGAAACATAACTCACGCCGCCATTTGTCTGCATATTTAAAAAATCAACAATTTTTTTCCCGGCAGTTTCTCCTGAGATAGAATTAAATGAAGAAAACGAAGAACCTTTCATTAAAAAAACGAGAGCAATAACAAATGCAATGCCAAAAATAATTGTTAATACTTTCCAAATTGGCACGCGAATAGTTCCAGATAATGAGGGAGTATGTTCAGATTCATGTGAATGAATGTGTCCAGCATCATGCAAATGTGGAGAGGTATGATTATGCCCTGCATTTTTTTCCATTATCAAAATAATAAAACAGCGTTTAAATATATTTGCGTTAGTACAGTATCTCCGCACAGACTTTTGCCCCGCCACCTTCCGCCCACCACCCACCCG
>CAYIPM010000153.1:0-2467 GCA_964365195.1 Candidatus Woesearchaeota archaeon | reverse complement strand
AAAATTTAACTTTTTATTTTTTCAATATTGAGGTTTGGGTTAATCCGGACAAAGCCCTCACTGTTAAGTCCATTCCTGAACTTAACATCTTAGCATTTTCTTAAGAAATTATTAAAGAAACAGACTTATATAGCGCTTTGCATTTTGTTAAAATTTTATCTCAAATACTTAAAAATGCACTGACCATATCTTTCTTTGTTAAACACATTTCCAAGACGGCACAAAATTTTAATTAAAAATGCGCGTAGTCCCTTTATCTGTTTTATCGTCTGCGCTGCTTCAATGCATTTTCCTAATGAACAAACATTGCTTTCACATTCATAATTATTTTGGCACGATGCCCAATTGCCTTGAGAATCGTTGGTTTTTTGTTTTTTTATTTTTCCATCGTAATTGCAATAAGCAGGATACGTATCAATCATCGTGAATTTAATATATTTTTTATTGTAATTGATATCATTGACGTGTATAGAAAATTCTTCAGCATGATTATCTCCGAGAAAACTTCCCGTATAGGGTTTGCCTTCATAAATAGGATAACTTTCTCCGATTTTGCCATAAAATGTTTGTCTATTGACGTTTATCTCAAAATCGTCGTCGACATCTTTGATAGCATTTATTATTGCGTTATAATCATCAATAATCTTAAATTCAAAATAATTGCTCCCAACAAATTCATCATTCAATTCAGATTCATATGCTGTGAAATAATCGCCCTCTTCAAACACTAACCGCGTTTCATACGGAATGCAAACATTATCTCTTGCACCGCTCCATCGTGGAACAAAACAACCCGCGCAAATGCCCGGAGAACATTGTATTTGTTCTTTCCTCTCCTCTAAGCAGTTATTTACATCCTGAATAATTTCTGTTTGATATCCTTGCGGTGGACAAATAAGTGGTTCGTTTTTTTGTTTCCATTGAGGAATGCATGACTCATCAACAGTCGACGGACAACTATTCATATATAATTCAATAAATTGTCTTATCCTTGAATTCATTTTCTGAGAGATGCTTTCAAATTTATTATTTTGGATTTTCTCTAATACAGCATCAATAGTATTATCTTCTCCATCACGAATCTCTTGACTGATGAGAATTAATACATTCTCATTGTGCCATAGAGTAAAATATTCCTTATTCTCGCCAATAATATAATATTGATATTCTTCACTTTCGACCCAAGAATGTTCGATACTCCAAAAATTTTTTCTAATCATATCTATCAGGGGGCTATCTTTTATTTTTTTGGTTGTATCATGAATATAAAATACATATACCCTAATTTCTTTTTGATTTCTTTCATATTTTAATTCATGAACAGTTGCTCTTTCACCAAAATATTCTTCGTAACCTTCTTGAATGTCCTGATTAACCAAGACATAATCTCCAATTTTCTTTTGAATAACCGGATTTGTAATTAATTCACTGCAGACTTCTTGATCATTATATATGCACGCGCCGTCTTTGCAGCCGTTTGGACATGTAATAAGTTGCACACCAATATCCTGCGCATTGATTAAAGGACAAGATAATTCTGCAACAGAACAATTATCATCAGAATCACTGCATTCTTCTACCATGCATTTTTGAGGAAAATCTGATGCTCTGCATGTTTTGCCGGATATTTGATTTATAACACAAAAATCACTGTCTATATCTATTGTTTCAATACCAGTATTTCCTTTTATATAAATATTCTCCCCTCCGTCGCTATCGGTGCATTGCACTTGTTTCGTTGACGATTCACACGCATTATTAATACAATATTCCCCTGTTGGACAATTCGTAGAAGAACTCCATTCTAAGCATGAATCAACATCATAATTTCCGCATGTCTGAAATCCATTGCCTGAACACTGTTTAATTCCTACAAAAGAACATTCATTTGTGCAGCCAGTAGCACATTCTCCATTGCTGCAACTTTGTCCATTTGCGCATACAGCAAGATTTTTCCATTCAAGACAAGAATCAGCATCTCCGTCGACAGCGCAGATTTGTGGAATTCCAGTTAGTGAGCATTGTTTAATTCCTACAAAAGAACATTCATTTGTGCAGCCAGTAGCACATTCTCCATTGCTGCAACTTTGTCCATTTGCGCATACAGCAAGATTTTTCCATTCAAGACAAGAATCAGCATCTCCGTCGACAGCGCAGATTTGTGGAATTCCAGTTAGTGAGCATTGTTTAATTCCTACAAAAGAACATTCATTTGTGCAGCCAATAGCACATTCTCCATTGCTGCAACTTTGTCCAGTTGCGCATGCAGTCACACTGCTCCATTCTAAGCATGAATCAACATCATAATTTCCGCATGTCTGAAATCCATTGCCTGAACACTGTTTAATTCCTACAAGAGAACATTCATTTGTGCAACTACTGCTTCCAGCATTATATTCACTCATTATTTCTGCATCAGTCAAAGCATAATTCCACACTTTCACTTCATCAAGCAAGCCATTAAAAT
>CAYIPM010000152.1:0-2523 GCA_964365195.1 Candidatus Woesearchaeota archaeon | reverse complement strand
CTCTCATCATTTCAATCAAGGCATATTTTGGATATCCTTTGTCTGCAAGAATTTTATTTTTGCTTTGTCCTGATTTTAGAAAAAGATATCCTCGTGGAGAATTTTGGAATGATGGATATTTTTGTGTGAGTTGCGGAAGTGATTTTGATCGAGCGTACTCATACATTGAGAATCAAAAAATTCATCATGGTCTTGCGTAAAACGAAAGGACGCCTCGCTTTTTGCCCGCAGGCAAAAAGTTGCCGAAGGCAACCCTTCAGGGCGAGGAGGATGTCACTTAGTTTATCGACGATAAACTACTATTTATATTTTACTAATTATGCCACAGCCTGTTTAGTGTGGAGTTACACTCAAGGACTTTTTGATTTTGAAGAAATAAAATTATTTTTTAAGCGGTTATATTCCCGTTACTAATCGCAGTAATATTCACAGGAGGCAAAATTGCACATCCTGTTTTTTTGCTTAACGTTTCAAATGATTGCTTTCCAGATAATTCGCTGCCATCGGCAAATTTCCATGTCGGATAGCCCTCGATGCCTGCTGCAGCACAAACAGGCAATTGTGAGTTGCCATCAGGGGTAGAACATTCAATGTACGAAACATATTCTATTGAATTGCCAAACATTTTTTTCTGCTCTTTACAATGCGGACACCAAAACGTTCCATAAAAAAGAGCGCCTTTTTCTGTCAAACATTGTGCAAACGTATCATATTGATTTGAAGAAACTTCTCGAGTATTATACCACTGATAGCCACCTACGATAACAAGCACTAATACTGCAATAATAATATAGGTCTTAATTGATATTTTTGAAGAAGTATGAACCGCACGTGTCTGACTATCACTATGTTTTGCTGCAGCGTGTTGAGATAAACTTTCTTGAGAATTAAATTCTCGATCACAAATAGAACAACGAAGTACCATAGAGAATACAGAGAATAACGATATAAAAAACTTGTTGTTGCGTGTATGCAAGTTTTTTAGACAGAAAAAAGACAAATATACAATTTTTTTCTGGATAAAAATGTTTGGGAAAATGAAGATAATAATTGAGTATAACTCCGGATTAAATCTTCCTTACCGTAACACCATCATCAGTATCATCAACACTAAATCCTTCCCCTTTAATTTTTTCCCGCAATGCATCTGCCAATGTCCAATCTTTTTCTCGACGAGCTTTTTCCCGTTCATTCACTAATTTCATAACCGCCGGCGGCACATTATTTTTTTCTTTTTTTAATAAATCAAGTCCAAGAACACTATCAATTTTTTTCATAGTTTGAATTTTTCCGTATGTCTTTTCATCCCGCAAAAATTCCCAGACAATTTCAAGCGCTTTTGGCGTGTTTAAATCATCATCCATTGCATCCTCAAATTTTTTAAGATATTTTCTATTTATTTTTTTATCATCCTTGCATGCAGATAAAATATTTTTTAATCGTTGCAAGGAATGCAAAGCATTTGTAAGATTATCAAGCGTAAAATTCAGTTGTGTCCGATAATGGCCCGTGATGTAAAAATACCGTAATGCGAGAGGATCAATTGCTAAATTAAAAATATCCCGCACCGTGTAAAAATTTCCCAATGATTTTGACATTTTCTTTCCATTTACCATTAAAAATTCATTATGAATCCAATAATTAGCAAATTTTTTTCCTGCTGCTCCTTCAGATTGCGCAATTTCATTTTCGTGATGTGGAAACACTAAATCAATGCCACCGGTATGAATATCAAACGGTTGTCCCAAATATTTTGATGACATCGCGCTGCATTCAATATGCCAGCCAGGTCTGCCTTTTCCCAAGGTTGTTTCCCAAAAAACCCCTCCATCATCAGGAGTATAAAATTTCCATAATGCAAAATCTGCCGCATTTTCTTTTTCATATTCATCTTTGACAACACGTGAGCTTGCGCCATCTTGTAATTTTTCAAGACGAACACCAGATAATATTCCATAATCTTTAAATTTGCGAATATTAAAATAAATCCCACTTTCGGTTGTATACGCAATACCTTTTTTTAATAGTGTTTCAATCAAAGCAACCATTTCCTTGATGTGATCTGTTGCCCTAGGATAATGCGTCGCTTTTTTAATGTTAAGTTTTTTTTCATCTTCAAAAAAAGCTTTCTCATACAGCTGGGTAAACTCTTTCAAACTTTTTCCTTCTTTAATGCTTCTGCGAATTGTTTTATCATCAACATCAGTAATGTTCACGATTTTTTGTACTCTATATTCCTTAAATTCTAAATATCGTCGCAAGATATCAGAATTTACCAATGCAAGGTAATTGCCAATGTGACCATAATCATACACAGTCAAACCACACGTATACATTCGCACCTCTTTTCCCTTCAGGGGTTTAAAAATTTCTTTTTTTCTGCCGAATGTGTTAAAAAACTGCAACGTCATAAAAAATAAATGAAACAAAGCTATAAAAAATCTTCTATAGAGAGCTTTGAAAAGCCTCAAGTTAATGCCCTTCGGGCAGCTCCGCTAGGATAATCTCTTCATTTCTAGCCAA
>CAYIPM010000151.1:0-2534 GCA_964365195.1 Candidatus Woesearchaeota archaeon | reverse complement strand
CGTCAATTTGAAAATTAGAAATTGTCGGTGCGTAGCAAAAATTTCGCGAAATACTTCTGTACAGCTTGCTGCTGCAGATAGCGAAATTTTAGACAATTTCTTTATTTAAATAAATGTTTTTGATATTTATAAATCTATTCTTGAATACTCTGCTCGAAATTTTTGGCAATGTGAAGTGTTATTGTATCTGTGCCTTCTGCTGTTTGTATTTGCAATCCCACTGGAATTTTTTCTTTTTCTTCTTGAATAGTTCCCATTGGAATACTTATTGCAGGTATGCCTGCAAGATTTGCAAGAACCGTAAGTACATCGTAATTATACATGTCCTGAATTGAAATTTTTTCTCCCAATCTATGAGGCAGGCGCGGAACTGTCGGCATAACAATGCAATCATATTTTTTGAATGCCTGCGCAAATTCTTCCTGAATTATTTTTTTTGCGTGCAGCGCTCGTCTATAATATTTTCCTGCAAATTCCTCCTTTGAAATTTCTTGTCCACCTATAATCCGGCGCGCAGCTTCTTCCCCGCAGCTATCTTCGATGAGTCGACCATATTTTCTGCCGTCGAATTTTCTTGTTCCTGAAAAAAATTCAACGTAGACAATCGGATAATATGTTTGAATGCCTAAGTCCATATGTTTGAGTGAAATTTTTTCAGCAGTCCATTTATTTTTTGCAGTTATTTTTGCAAGTGTCTCTGTCATTCTTTCTTCAATAATTTTGTCAACGCTGATTTGTAAAACACCTATCTTTAATTTTTTTGGCATTTCTTTTTTTCCCAATTCTTTTGAACGGGCATCGCGTTCGTCTTTCCCTTTTATGATATTAAAAATAAATGCTGCATCTTCGGCGGTGTGGGTGAGCGGGCCGATTTGATCCAGACTCATAGAAAGATCAATTAATCCATAACGGCTGACTGCCCCATAACTTGGTTTGAAACCAACGACACCACAATGACTTGCTGGATTTCTGATGCTGCCTCCAGTGTCTGAACCCAAGGCAAAATCGCAAAAGTTGGCGGCAATTGCTGCTGCAGATCCTGAAGAAGAGCCGCCGGGAATTCTCTGTATTGCCGCCGGGTTTTTGCATGCATCAAATGCGGATGTTTCACCAGATCCGCCGCATGCAAATTCATCCATATTAGTCATGCCTAATGCAATTGCATCTTCCTGTAAGAGTTTCTCAATAACAGTTGCATTATATGTCGCTTCATAATTTTCAAGTGTTT
The DNA here is from genome assembly GCA_964365195.1 of Candidatus Woesearchaeota archaeon. Lineage (GTDB taxonomy): Archaea > Nanobdellota > Nanobdellia > Pacearchaeales > GW2011-AR1 > ARS1285. The sequence goes on along the minus strand of CAYIPM010000151.1, from coordinate 1,306 downwards.
TCGAAGCGCAATTGCAGATTAAACCCTTCACATTAATATTTGATTTTATCAAAAATCCTAAACCAGCCAATGCTCCCGCTTTTTTTTGTTTTATCTTCTTGTCAATTTCTTGCGCTTGTTTTATTGCATGCTCATTTATATGCAACACAATATTGTATTTTTGATTTTCTTTTTTTATTCTTTCAAGAAACTGCCCGATATTTTTTTCTGCGGAAAGTTTTCCGATTTTTATTTCTTTAATTTTTCCAGAGAGCATTTTATTTATCGTATTTTTAATTCAAAATATTCCCCCACTTGTTGATACTCTCTGATGCTGCCAACTCTTGCCCCTTTAATTTTATTTTTACGATAATTTGTCAGATTTTTTTCTTTCTCCATTTCCCCTTCAAATTTTTTTACCATCATTATTTCTGCAATTCTTTTCATGGCTATGAGCGCATAAGCATCTTCTTCCGCTCGATCTATGATTATATCAATTTGTGTGTCATATTTATCAGTATTTTTTCCATCTTGCTTAAGACGTTTTAATAATTGTTGAATATTACCATTTCGACTAGAATAAGTTCTATTTGATAAATACTCAGTTAATCCTTTCCCTTTTTTTGCATCTTCAATCTCTTTTTTTAATTTTTCTATAGCTTCATCCAATCTTTCTTCTAACGCAATTCCTGTTAATTTTCTTTTTCCCATAGTCTATATCCAATCTCCTTTTTCAGCAATAATATAGTCATTATTTTTTTTCGGCGCGTTTTTTAAAAAAAGTTTTTTAAAATCTTCTGCAGAATCTAGCCCCTCTTTTTCGACGCGCGTTGATTCATCATGTGCATTTTCTATTGGCTGTTCTTTTTCTTTTTCAACATATTCAAGCGCTTTTGCAAAATTATCAAGAATTTCTTTTACTTGTTTTTCTATTTCTGCTCTGTTCATGAAAGAAGCAATAAAAAGAGGTATTTAAAATTTATTGCATCCTTTTCTGTTGTTATATAGCATATGACTTAATAAATTGAGCAAATTTGTCATATGCTATATTCGTAGAACCTATAGTGAAAGACATAAGTCTTTCCCTAATAAGTCAACAACAAAAGGGGGAGATATTAATGTCGTTGACTATAAATGAAAATACTCAATTATTTAGGTTCTATGCTATAGTAAAAGACGTAAATTTCCCCCCATATTTGTACGTCTTTTCCTAATAAGTTAAAGAAAATATCTTATTTTCTATCTCTCCAAACAAATACTAAAGTCGTTGACTATAGAGAGTTTTGAAAAACCTCACATTCAAAACTCTCTAAGAAGGACTTTGAAG
>CAYIPM010000150.1:0-2551 GCA_964365195.1 Candidatus Woesearchaeota archaeon | reverse complement strand
TTTTTAATTTTACTAAAACGAAATAACTCACAAGCTGCGGGGTATTAAACCCAATCTGAAAATAAAGAGTTAAATTAAAACTTCTTCTGGTTTTTTCACAATAGCTATATCTTTTATTTTGTTAAAATGCTCATCTCTTGAAATTAATTGTGCACTATTATTCCTTGTTAAAATCGCATGAAGGGCATCTCCTTTAGGAATATTTTTTTGATAGGCTATTCTCTTTGCTAATTCTTTTTCATCTCTGAATATATGAATTTTTCTTAAATTATTCTTAATAAATCTGAATTTCTCTATTAGTTCTTCTTTTGTGTATCCAAAATTTTTGAATTCTTTTACGTGCAAATCAGAGTATAAAATTATGTTTCCTTTTTCAATAATTTTCTCAAAAAATTCTTTGGCATAATTGCCATTTTCTCCTCTATTCTCAAAAAAATCAATAAAAATTGAGGTATCAGGATACCATAAATCTTCTTTTTCCATATCAATAAAAAAGATAGGCAAGATTTAAAGGTTTTTATGAGACGCAACAATCCTTAAAAAGTTCTTTCTTTTTAACATGGTATGAAAATTGTTGCTATTGGCGGAGGCACTGGCTTACCAACAATTGTTGAAGGATTACGTGCGTATACCGACGATATAACGATGATTGTCACTGTAACTGATTCAGGGAGAAGTTCTGGCATATTGCGCAAAGAACTTGATGTATTGCCGCCCGGAGATATACGCAATTGTTTAATCGCATTATCAAATTCTGAAAAACTGCTTGGAGATTTATTTCAGTATAGATTTGAAACAGGAAGTTTAGAAGGACATAATTTTGGGAATTTATTTTTGGCTGCGTTGACAAAACTGACAGGAAGTTTTGAGCAGACAATTGCTGAAACATCAAAACTGCTGCAGTTAAAAGGAAAAGTTATGCCGTCGACATTTGATAATGTGCATATTTGCGCCGAACTTATGGACGGCACTATTATTGCAGAAGAAAATAATATTATTGACCGAAAAAATTCCTTGGTGCATTTACGCAGTCCCATAAAAAAAGTTTTTTTACGACCGACTGCCCGTGCAAATCCTGCAGCAGTTGCGGAAATACAATCTGCAGATCTCATTGTTTTATGTCCGGGAAGTTTGTTTACCAGCATTATCAGTAGTCTATTAGTCGAAGGAATAGGGAAAGCAATCAACAATTCCAAAGCAAAAAAAGTGTACATCAGCAACATCATGACACAAGTGTCACAAACGCATAATTACCTGGCAAGCGATCATGTAAAAAAAATCATGGAATATTTGCGGGGCGGATTAACTCATATTGTTATTAATACGCAGCTGCCTGACGTACGGCTTTTGGCAGAGTATGCTAAAGAGCATGCCTCGCTTGTCGCCAATGATTTTGATGAACTTGAAAAACTTGGCGTTACAATTATTGCAGAAGATCTGCTTGACACAAGCCATGAAAAAAAATTATTGTGGGAGAAAAAGGATTTATTGCGGCATGATTCGATTAAAATTGCAAGAGTGTTAATGACGTTAATGGAAAAAAAATAATACATATTTTATTTTTTATTTTTCTGCTCTACAATTTTTCCTTCTACCTGTGTAACATGGATTGGTTTTTTAAATTCTCTTCTTAATGGATAGTCCTGAGAAATATTTGGAATATTGAGTTTATCATAATCTCTTATTACCCCCGGACTGTTAGGATTTATGGTATACCCTATTGAGAATGAAGGTTTGTGCATCGATACTATGCTTCTCATCGTATTAAAAACTCCCTGAGACTTATTTACTGAGAATCCCACTAATCCATTGCATCCATAGGCAATTAATCCGTTTCTGAAATAATAACTTTTATTTCTATATGATTTATTTTCTGGCTTTAAAAATTCTGACTCTTTAAAATGAGTTTGATCAAATATTATTTCTGGAAAATAATTATTGATATACATAAGCTGATCTGTCAGATGTTCTGTTTGACTTAAATCAATTACATCACTAAAATAACTCTTTGTAAGATGCTCTATATATGCTTCTCTTTTTACTGGAAGTACTACTCGTAATTGTCTTTTTGGGTCACCCTCTTTTAGAACGATTTCTGTTGTAATATAATCAACTCCTAATGCTCCTCCGGTGAGAATGCCTCTTTTCTTTTTTATTACTTCTCGCACTATCTCTGAAATGTCATTGACAACTCTTTGATTTATGGTTCTCCATGAACCGCTTATCCCTATCCAAATATTATTTTTAAAATATTCCGCCATCCATGCGTCAAATTCTTCATAAGTATGTTTTTTTTCTTTTGACTCTTTTTCTAATACACTAATATCTGGAACTTCTGTTTCAGTGAGATGCGTACTAAATCCTTTAAAATAAAACTCTGCGCTATCAGCCTGATTCGTATTACAACTATGCAAAAAGTTTTCTAAATTTCCTTTATTTGATCGTTGTATCATATTAGATTGGACTTTTTTCTATTTAAAAATATTTCTGTCTTGTCAGTATCTCCGCAGAGATACTAAATTAATTATCACTCTACAATTTCTAGAAAAAT
>CAYIPM010000149.1:0-2554 GCA_964365195.1 Candidatus Woesearchaeota archaeon | reverse complement strand
ACTCTCTATATATTATAAGATTGAGATGAAACCTATTTTTAAAATTAATTACGACCCAGCCTGTTTAGAATGAGGTTTTCAATTTATGGACATCAACAAAAAATTTTTAAACCTGTTTTTTCTTAGTAATATATGTTTGGAAATAATTGTTCACAGTGTGGTAATAAGTTAGAAAAAAATTATGAATTTTGTCCGTTTTGCGGGAATAATTTGAAAATGATTGATGAGCGAGAAGATTATGGATTTTTGGGAAAAAACGATTTTGATCATTCATTGTCTCATCTTAGCGACTCTTTTTTTGAGCACTTTTTTAACAATGCAATGAAGCTTCTTGAACGACAGATGAAAAGCATGCAGCGAGAATTAGTAAAAGATGCGCGCCCTGTCAGTGAAAGAAGCAATCTTCATATTCAATTTTTTGTCAATGGGAAACGCGTTTTTCCTGAAAAAAAAGAAGATAATCATTTGCCGATTATTAGCTCTTCTCCTAGTCAAACACAAGAAAAAATAAAAAAATATTCACAGTTGCCGCGCAAAGAAGCCCAGGCCCGCCTTCGACGAATTTCTGGTAAAATTTTGTATGAAATTTCTGTGCCAGGTGTTACCTCTGTTGATGATGTTCTTGTTAATCAACTTGAAAGTTCTATTGAAATAAAGGCAGTTTCAGATAAGGTCATGTACTTGAAACATTTGAATCTTAATCTGCCGATTGTGAGTTATTCTTTAAAAAAAGGAATTCTTACGCTTGAATTAGATGAACCAATGCGGTAAAAACTCTTATAAACCTCCTTCTTTTATTTTTCCCATGCGTCAAAAATTTATTCATGCAAGTATTATTGTTTTTATTATTGTAAACATTGTTTTTTCATTTATTATTTTTTATTCCTCTTTGCAGGGAAGTACGTTTTGCACATTTGGAGATTCGTCGTGCAAACAAGTTCAGAGCTCTGTGTATAATACTCTTTTTGGCATACCTTTAAGTTTGCTCGGATTACTGTCCTTTATTTTTTTGTTGTATTTGTATTTGCATGGTTTAACATCTCAACGCGCGCATTATTTTTTTCACCTCGGTGTTTTTGTTAGTTTTATTTTTGCACTCTATCTTATTTTTTTGCAATTTTTTATTTTGAAAGCGTTTTGTTCGTCATGCATGATTGTTGATGTATTGACGATTATTCTTTTTGTTTTGTCTTTGGGGAGAAAATTGTAGGAAGATTGTAGCAAAATCTTATAAACCTATTAATTCTTTCATGAACGTAATCCCTATACGGAACCATCGATTGATGGGATTGTATCGGGGACAATAAAAAGGTCCCGTAGCTCAGCCTGGTTAGAGCACGGCTCTGATAAGGCCGGGGTCCCACGTTCAAATCGTGGCGGGACCACTTTGTGATTATTTACTATTATAAAAATTATTAAATAGTCTATTGTCTATTAAATTATATGGATAACTCATTGGACAGTCAGGTATTTCCGTCGAGATGGAATTATTTTGTAAAACAAGTAAAAGGAATGAGGATAGAATATTCAAAATTAAAGGATAGTCCGAGTATCTTGCATAAATCTTTGTGGGCTGTTAATATGGGCATTTTTGCTATAACCTCGCCATTATGGATACTGCCAGGATATGTAGCTGTTTTTTTATCGACCGATTATGATTCAGAAAAGAGAGGATATGTCAAGAATAATCTAGAAATGAGAAGAGCGCAAAATCATTTTTTAGAGAGATTACTTGATAAAAAATAGTTTTTATAATCAAATTTCATTTACAATTTTTGAACAAATAGTTTTTTAAACCATCCTCTCTAAGAAAATATCATGACACAAGGATTATATCATTATGTACGAAATGTGTGGAAAAAACCTGATCAGAGCAGGGTCCGCGAATTGATGACACAGTGGCGCAGAGAACAGACAGTTACTGTTCTCGAAAGACCAACGAGAATTGATCGTGCGCGTGCGCTCGGGTACAAGGCAAAAAAAGGATTTTTAGTTGCACGTGTTCGTATTGCTCGGGGCGGAAGAAAACGAGCTCGTCCGCGAAAAGGAAGAAGAAGCAAACGTATGAGCATTATTAAAACATTGAAAATGAATTATCAGTGGGTTGCTGAAATTCGTGCTCAGAAAAAATTTGTTAATTTAGAAGTATTGCATTCATATTATTTAGCAAAAGATGGAAGATATTATTTTTATGAAGTTATTCTTGTTGATCCAGAGCGTCCTGAAATCAAAAATGATCCCACTATTAATTGGATAACCCGTCCCGAAAACCGTGGTCGTGTTTATCGAGGATTAACGGGTGCTGCCAAACGATCACGCGGTCTGCGCAGTAAAAATCCAATGAATAAGAATCGACCGTCAGTGCGTGCTGGGAAAAGGAAAGGGAAATAAAAAATCCATTCAATTTGCATTTTCAATTTCTATTATTTTTTTTACTAAAATTAAAAGTGCTTGTCTGTCTAATAATAAAGGGGGTGAAATTATTTTTAACTATTTCTGTTATAGTCAACGACATTAATATTTGACCATTTTGTCTTTGTCTACAAACATTATG
>CAYIPM010000148.1:0-2572 GCA_964365195.1 Candidatus Woesearchaeota archaeon | reverse complement strand
TTGATTCAAGAGAAATTGTTCAGGCATTTGATTTTTCTGGAGAAGATGAATGCAAAGCAATGCATTCATTAATTGAAGAAGTTGACGGGCATAGTCTAAGATTAGATTCTGGATTTAACGATAGAGAATTGGTTAGAAAGATCGTCGAGAAAGGAATGTTGCCTTATGTTTACCCAAAGAAAAATAATATTCTTAATGGAAGTGATGCTTGGAGAGAAATGTATTTCGAATTTATGATTGATGTCATTGAATGGCTTCAAGAATATTATTTAAGAGTTCATTGCGAAAGTTTTCATTCTTCATTCAAGAGAGTATTTGGAATAATTAAAAAAGTTAGAGGGCATAGTAAATTCATTCAGGTCATGGCAAGAATAATCTTGCATAACAAAGCAAGATTAGGTTACTTTAGCAGGATTAAGGGATAATATCCACGCAAAGCTCAAAATCCCATAAACTTTATATAGCAAAAATTCATCCTCATACGATGTTTAGCTTACCGAATTTACCGTATTCATTTGACGCGCTTGAACCGTATATTGATGCAAAAACTATGGAAATTCACCATGACAAGCATCATAAAGCGTATGTTGACAAATTGAACGCTGCTGTGGAAGGTACAAAATTTAGCGAGATGGATATTGTTGCATTATTAAAAAATATTGAGCAAGTTCCCAAAGATAAACACCAAGCAGTGATTAATCATGGCGGCGGACATGCGAACCATTCTTTATTTTGGGAAATTTTATCTGATAATGGAGGAGAACCATCTGAAGAACTTTTGATATCTATTGAAGAGAAATTTGAAAGTTTTGAAAAATTCAAAGAATTATTTAGCGCTGCAGCTACAGGTTTATTTGGGAGTGGATGGGTCTGGCTTGTTGTTAATCAGAACAGAGAACTAGAAGTTAGGATAACGCCAAATCAAAATTCTCCGTATATGGATAATCAAACGCCGATATTGGGACTTGATGTCTGGGAACATGCATATTATCTTAAATATCAAAATAAACGGACAGATTATATTGCTGCGTTTTTTAATATTATTAATTGGGATAAAGTGAGTGAATTATTTAACGCGACTCAGTAACTTTTAAAGCATAGCTCACTATACAATATAATCAAAATGTTAGTATTATCAAGAAAAAAAGATGAAATTGTAAGAATAGGAGATACCCTAACAATCCCGGTTGTAGAAATTAGAGGAGATAAAGTAAGATTGAGATTTGAGAGTCCAAAAGAAATATTTATAGGCAAAGAAGAAATTTATCAGGCCTTAAAAATTCAGGAAAGGCAAGACGGAACATTAGAAAAAAGTGCTGATGATTTTGGTCAAAAAAAAGATGGAGGCTTAGGGGGAGATTATCCACAAACTAAACTTTCATATTCGCACTATTAAAATGGCACAACAACAAATTCAAAAAATATCAAAAGATACGATTATCGCTGAAATTTTACAGCGTTATCCTGAAAAAGCACAAACACTTTCACAACAACTCATGAGTTTTGGCATCCATTGTGTTGGGTGCGGCTCGTCTACGATGGAAACACTTGAAGAAGGGGTGTTAGGTCATGGATATAGCGAGAAAGAACTCGACGTTTTGATTGCAACATTAAACAAAACAATCAGAGAAAAAAGTGCGAGGAATACAATGAAGGCAAAGGAATTTAATTTACAATTAACACCCAAGGCACTTGTAAAAGTCAAATCAATTATGCAGCAGGAAAAGAAAAAAAATGCTGTGCTGCGAGTTTCTGTGTTAGCGGGCGGCTGTTCCGGCAATACATATGATATGGAAATAATTGAGCAGGCAGTAAAATCAGATTTACATTTTAAACAGGATGGCGTCTCAATATCCATTGACAAAAGTAGCATGGATTATTTGAACGGTACAACCATTGATTTTGTTGACACGCTGAATGAATCTGGATTTAAATTTCAAAATCCCAACGCGCATAAATCGTGCGGGTGTGGGAAAAGTTTTAGATAAATTAACTTCTTCTGAAAAATGTTGAATAGAAATAAATAATCCTAATAAATGGAAAGGGCTTCTTTAGAAAAATGGAAAAAGTAACGAATGGGATAATTCAAGGAAGTGAGATAAATACTTTAGAAATGCATAAAACAATTAAGATAACAATGATGGACTTACTAAAAGGTTATCCTACACGTTTATACTTGGGGATTTTTAAAGGTCGCTTTAAGAAAGAAGTTGGAGATAAGGTTAGAGATATACTTGAAAAAGATGGACTTATTGAGGTTGGAAATATAAAGATAAACAACTCAAAGGAAACAAGAAAATATTATCGTCTTACATCCAGAGGGATAGATTTTGCTATTTCTCTATCTCAATTATACCAACGGAAATAAATTTTCGTAGAAAATTTTTTCCTTGTAGTCAACGACAAATCGGTCAAATATTAATGTCGTTAACTATAACTATCACAAATTTTATATTCATTATTGAGCAGATTTTTATTGCTTTATTAGAATTTTTGGGTTAATACCCCGCAGCTTGCGAGCAGTTTCATTTTAGCAAATAAATAAAAATGAGAAAATGAAACTGCGAGTTGC
>CAYIPM010000147.1:0-2575 GCA_964365195.1 Candidatus Woesearchaeota archaeon | reverse complement strand
ATCCCTCGAGAATAATTATTTTTCGGTTTTAAATTAGAACTCTGGACAGAGCATTACTATAAATAACTATTTAAATCCTTTTTTTTATATATGTGTATGAAAATAAAAAAGAGGGACAATAAAAAAATAAAACAAAAAAAAATAGTATTAATATCTTTAAGATACCTTTTTTTATTAGCTATTGTCTTCGCTTTACCTATTCTCTATACACTTCTTACAGTTCCAACAGTTTTCCCAGTTCTGATACTATTAAAATTGATGTATACTCAAGTTGAGTTTATTGAACCTATAATCATTATTGATGCAGTAACATTTATAGAGATAGTTCCTGCATGTATTGCTGGTTCAGCATATCTTTTGTTAATAATACTAAACTTTTCCATACCTCTTCATTTAAGAAAAAGAATGCACGTATTATTTTTTTCATTAGCAATGTTTTTTATTCTCAACGTCACAAGAATAATTCTTTTGTCAATATGGTATCATGAAAAATTTTCCTTTTTTAATAGTGTTCATCTAGTGCTTTGGTATGTTCTAAGCACAATTCTTGTCATCGCTATCTGGCTTTTCACAATTAAAATATTTTCTATAAAAGAAATTCCTTTTTATACAGATCTTATGCAGCTCATAAAATTAAGAAAATAAAATCATCTCTTTAAAGTTTCCGCATAATCCCCAAGAATTTTTAATTGAAATTTCTCACTTGCTTGTAATATTTCACAATCTTTAAATTGTATTTTGTAACAATGAGGATCTATTTCAGTAATAGAGGTTTCTTTACCATCGGTAATAACAATAACAGTGTCAAATTGAGAACTATCACACCAGCGAAACGTTGCATTATTATTTTTTGCATAAGTTTCGTCACTATATGCTGATTTAATAGTAAGTCCAGAATCTCCTAAAAATTTTGAAAGTCCTGCCATGCTGATAACACTATCTTCGCACATTTTCATGTAAGGATTGAGAGTTATATAGACGGGAGAAAATTTGTTTCCCTCGCGAACAAATTGTATAGTGTTATTTAAAACCCTAACTGGTATATAATCAAGCGTGCGAGGATCATTCCGAAAATTAACTGCATAGTCCCCCACAACTGCTCCGGTCAAACTCATAACCGGAAATTTCGTTGAATAAAAAACAAGATTCCCCAGTTTTGTTTTTTGAAATTCTAATTTCCCGTATTCAAACGTATTAAAAAAATGAACCGTAATGTAAGGAACAATTAATAAAATAAGAGCAACACCAATCATAAGAAAAAATATCCATTGCAATTGTTTATTTTGTTTGTATGCAATAGCTTTTTCATTATCTTCTGTTTTTTCAGCAGACGATTCTGTTTTTATCCCATCTTTTTTTTCTACCATTAGAGTATGCAATAAAAAAACCTTTTTAAATATTTATATTTGGATAGATATAGCGTAAAACCTAAATAATTGAACAATTTTTTTAGGTCTTGCAGAATATAGCATATGACAATTTTGCTCAATTAATTGAGTCATATGCTATATGTTAAATTTATGTTAAATTTTTTATATTATTCCAAGCATCTTAAATAAAACTGCATCAGCATAGTGTGCTTGATTTTTAGTTTGTGCAACAATAAAAATGCATTTCTCTTCTTGATAAATTTTTTCTTCTTCACTATTTGTTGCATTTTTATAAATAATAACAGAGTCAGTTGCACAATTTTTAATAGGCAAGTCTTCCTCACACGTTGTGTCAATACATGCCTTGCTAATGCGAAGCACACGCCCTCGTAAATTTCTTTCAAGTTCAATAAAATGTTCTCCATCTTCGCCTGAAAAATAAAGTGGTTCATTCGCATAATCCGATAATAATGAAGTTTGAGATTGTGCGAGCGGCAAAATTTCTTGCGGATTATAGCGAGTAAGAAACTCATATCCATTCGAAGTAAAGCGCCAATAATCAATATCTTTACTAAATTCTATTCCATTATAAATAACGCGATTAGAAGTTGTATCCTGATTTGCATTACTAAAAGCAAAACCAAGTGTGCTAAAAAGCATTAAAGAAATTAGTAAAATTCCGACGACAAATTGTCTTATTTTTGTTTTTCGATCCTTTTCTTCAACAGATAGTATTTTTTGCATACTATAAGGTAATTCTCTGCTTTAAATAAATTACGATTAAAAAATGTCTCAATCACCAAAAATAATGCTCTTAATAATAATGATAAAGCCCCATAGTCAACGACTTTAATTTTTCCCGATTTGTCGTTGACTAGATGGGGAAAGAATTATGTCTTTCACTATACAAACATTATGTTTGGAGATATAGAAAATATTTGATTTTATAGCATATGACTCAATTAATTGAACAAAATTGTCATATGCTATAATCGGAAAACCTAAAAAAATTGTTCAATTATTTAGGTTTTACGCTATATTTATGTCCATAAATTGAAAACCTCATTCTCTAGAATGTGGTCGTAGCTTTAGAGTTTTCAATTTTGGATCACAAGAGAATTGCTTTTGCTTTTGCAATTCTCTGTGCAGAAAATTCCCGAAAAATAAAAGGAATTTTCTTGCATCCAAAAGTCCAACAAACTCCA
>CAYIPM010000146.1:0-2582 GCA_964365195.1 Candidatus Woesearchaeota archaeon | reverse complement strand
AAATTTAACTTTTTATTTTTTCAGTATTGAGGTTTGGGTTAATCCGGACAAAGCACTAGAGGAGCGATTTATCTTTTCCTGTGAATAAACTTCTGACAAACCAGTACATTGCATATAATTCGAATGCAAACGGAAAATAGCCGAAATATCCTAACAGAGGCATTTCAAATATCTTAAAAAATCCGATGTATGGAACTTGGTATGTCCATTTAATGACTGCCCAATAATTCCAAAACTCCCAGAAAAATCCTAGGATAATTCCCGATAATAATAGCGAGAGCGGAAGCGCAAGTTTTCTTTCTTTAATATGGCTAATAATGCTTGGTTGCTGATGCAAATAATTAATCGGATCAAGCAAAAGAAAAAAAGAAATCCATATAAGCGGGAACGTGAGTGTTGGAAGAAAAAAAGGCAGAAAGAAACACAGAGCTCCGAATAACATCATCGTGTATAGAAAAGATTTTGAGAGGTTATGTTTTCTTTTTAAGGTATAATGATCAAAAAGATGGATTGACTGCAAGAGCATTGTTGTTTCAAAAAGCGCCGGCAACACCGTCGAGAATGAAATAAATTTGAAAAGATGTGTCATGTTTCCAAGATTTTCTGTTCCGATATAACTCCAATTTTGCACAAAGATATTAAGAAATTCAAATATATACCAAAAAAATGCGGAGAGAATAAACAATCCTAGAAAATGAAACAAATGATTATTGATGAGAGAATGCTTTCTTATTTTGTAGACGAGGGCGTCGACAAGAAGGATGTAAGAAAACCAAACAATAGGAAAATACCAACTTGCGAACGGCTCGATTTTAAAAAAGAAATTTATTTCAACGAGGATAATTAATAGTATTGCAAGAACACCATACTTTTTCATAATGAACTGAAGGGAAAAAGATTTTTAAATATATATTTTTTATTCTAAAAATTCTATCTATAATTTACTTTTGCAAATTTCACTTCTTTTAGTGCTTTGTAAGCTTGAACAATAATTTTTTATTTCTTCTTCAGAAAATTTAATCTTTAAATCAATATCTTTGTAATATTTGTCAAAAATTGAATATAAACAATAGTCAAAATAATCATCTTTTGTTTGACTTTCACAATACGAGAGCATATCTGCTTTATTGGTTAAGGATTCTAAACTTGTTTTTATCTTTTCTTTATTAATTGTTTCTATGCAGCTTTCCCTAAGGTTATTATCTTCTAATTTAAAACAAAATTTTTCCTTATCCTCAAAATTTATATTATTAAATGTTGCCTTCCAAAAACAACGATCTTTATATGTTGTTAAGAAGCTGTCTGAACGGTCTGACAAAGATTCACAATAATTGTTAATAGCAATCGGATCTGATTTCAATCTAACTGTATCCTCGATCTCAAGTAGTCTTGATCTCTCATCATTAAATTCTTTAGCTTTTTTAGCCTCTATTTTGTCCTTTATATCTTGTAAAATATATCCGAATATATTCACAGTTAACAATAAAATAATAATTAATACAAAAAAAGTTTTGAAAATATTTATTATAAAATAATTTTGGGTATCTTCAGATAATTCTGATTTTTTAAATTTATCAAAAATCCAACCTATTACACAACCAATAAGGGAATAAAATAAAGAACTGATGATGAGCGCAAAAATCGCTACTAAGGTATTGCTGTAACCTACTGTAAATCCAAGAAATTCGAGAACATTTGAGGTGTAGTTATATTCAGGCATGGTGAGCCATAATAGAATTGTAAAAATGATATGGGGGGAAAATGGATTTACCATTCCGGAATATGCAAAGATATACAAAAAAATATAAATGATAACATTAATAAAAAACAGATAAACTCCCCATCTTATCCAGCGAGGTAAATTAGACCAGCCCATATATATCAACCTTCCTTTAGTTTTTAAATTTATTGTAATAAAGGATGAAATTTTTATTCCAAAAATTCTATTCCTAATTCTTGTTCAATGCTTGATTGTGTTTTCATTTCTTTTGGTTGCGAGGTTCCTATGATTTGTGGGGATTTAACGCCGGTAATAATTATCATCACGCGAATTGATCGTTCCATTTCTGGCGAGAGTTGCGCTCCCCAAATCATTTTTGCATCGGTGCTTAATCGTTCGCCGACAAAACTGATTATGGCGCGAGCTTCATCTAAGGACATATCGTTTCCGCCGATGATATTAATGAGCGCTCCTGTCGCGTTTGATGTATCGACGTCAAGAAGCGGATTTGTAATTGCTTTTTCTACTGCATCAAGTGCCCTATTGGCCGCATCTGACTCTCCCATACCGATTAATGAAACACCGCCGTTTGTCATGACTGCCCGCACATCAGCAAAATCCAAATTGACCAGACCGGATTTTGTGACTAACTCGGTAATTCCTTTGACAGCGTTTGTTAAAATTTCGTCGGCAACTTTGAATGCAGTTTGCAGCGGCAGTTCTGGCGCAATTTCCAATAATTTATCGTTAGGAATAACAATGAGTGTATCGACAAGCGATTCCATTCGTTCAAGACCATATTCTGCATTTTCTATTCTTTTTCTTCCTTCAATTGTAAATTGCAATGTGACGACACCTATTG
>CAYIPM010000145.1:0-2648 GCA_964365195.1 Candidatus Woesearchaeota archaeon | reverse complement strand
ATCCGTCCCAAGAAGTATTCACTAGTGTCGTCTCGCTGTCTAACTTCAAGCTATGCATTTTTTTTCTGCCTTCTTTTGTCAGACGCGCATATTCATTTTGGCCTGACGAATGACTTTCCACAAGCCCAGATTCTTGAAGACCTTTAAGCGACCTTGTTACCGCATATTGTGAAGGACGGTCCTCCACAGATCTGGCAATCTCATCAAAAGAAACAGCTTTTCTTTGAGCTAATAGATTTACTATTTTTTCTTGGTAATTTTGTTTTTTATTTTTCATTTATTTTATGTGAAGGACCGTCCTCCACAATATCTTTTTCTAGATCTGTTTTAGAAGTAAGCCATTCTATTATCTCGTTCCATACATTCTTTGGATCAGGGAAATATTCTGGAAATAAATCTTTCTGAATAATTTTATCGTAAATGGTGCTTGTTCCTAAATAACTACGCAGACTCGAATATTCATATTTAGATAAAAAATCTTTTGCATTATCTAAGTTTACGATTCCAGTTTCTTTCCATCTACTCTCGCCCTTGATTAATTTCACTGGATTCAGATGTATATATGAGAAAAGATATTTTAAATAATTATCATTATCAATATGTTCTGATTTAAATTTCCCCTGAAATAGATTTCCTGTTCGGCTGTATTTCTGATTAAAATACATTGAGTATCCAGTATTCACTTTCCGCATAAATGTCGTAATTCCTCCTTCTGTTATTTCTTTTACCAGTAAATGAAAGTGATTCGGCATGAGTACCCATGTACCGATAGCAACAATAGGCTTACTTCGTTTTATTTTAAATATTTCTGTAAAGGACGGTCCTTTATCATTGCTACGAAAAATCTTCTGCATATCAAACGGCTCGCTTATATTACAAAGATACAGAAGCATAATAAATCGATGATAATCATGAACATCAAGAAAAATAGGGCGCTTATCAGTTCCGCGATTGTATAAGTGATAATATTCGTCTATAGAAAATATATGAGGTCTTTGCATATTTATATCATACTGTGAAGGACGGTCCTTCACAAGTTGACTTATCCACATATTATCCTATATAATATCTTTTGACAAGTATTTAGCGACCACTAAAAACTTGCTAAAATAATAGGTAGATGTATAATTAGGTCTATGAATTAATTATTAACCCCGATTATCGGATCGGGATATAAAAAGAAAAAAATTATGAATATTAATGAACAAAATTTTAGTGTAGGTGATGAATCGGTAGTTATTGGAAATGTGCGAAAGAATGTTGGTAATAAGTCAGTTGTAATAGGTGCGACAAACAATAGATGTAATACTATTTTAAATAAATCTATGGCAGTTGGTTACGGTGCAAAAGCAGGTCCAGATTCTATTGCAATTGGTGCTTATGCAGGATCAGGGATAGAACCAAAAAACGTAACTATTAATAATGTAAATGGTGTTCAGGTTAACGATCCAGAAATTAATTTTAAAACCAGTTTAATTTAATAAGTATTATCAATTTAATTAATAAAATATATGAGTAAAATAATAGGTATAGATTTAGGTACAACAAATTCAGCGGTCGCAGTCATTGAAGGAGGCGCGCCAAAAATTATTGAAAATATCGAAGGCAATCGCACTACGCCTTCGGTGGTCGCAACTGCCAAAAATGGCGATCGGATTGTGGGGCTTTTGGCGAAAAGACAAGCAATCACAAATCCGGGAAATACAATTGCGGAAATAAAACGTTTTATGGGCCATCGTTTTGACGATTCGGAAGTGCAGAAAGACCGCGCTACCGCATCGTTTAAAATTGAAGCTGGCGATGGGGGCGGAGTAAAAGTTAAAATGACGGATAAATTTTATCGGCCGGAAGAAATTTCTGCCATGATTTTACAAAAGATAAAAACAGATGTGGAAGCAAAGTTGGGAGAAAAAATTACCGAAGCGGTTATCACTGTGCCGGCGTATTTTAATGATGCGCAGAGAAAAGCAACCAAAGATGCCGGAGCGATCGCCGGACTGGATGTCAAACGGATCATCAATGAACCGACTGCGGCCGCGCTCGCTTATGGATTTGATAAAAAGAAAAATGAAAAAATAGTAGTCTATGACTTTGGCGGAGGCACTTTTGATGTTTCCGTGCTGGAGATAGGCGGAGATGTGATTGAAGTAAAATCTATTGATGGAGACAGCCACATGGGCGGAGGCGATATTGATCGCAAAATAGTCAGATGGATTGCGGAAGAGTATAAAAAAGAATCCGGCATTGATGTGACTAAAGATCCGCTAGCGCATCAGCGATTGCGAGAAGCGGCGGAAAAAGCGAAGCATGAACTTTCCACCACGCTTGAAGCGGAAATAAATATTCCATTTATCACTTCTGACGCTGGCGGGCCAAAGCATTTATTGATGAAAATGTCTCGCGCTACCTTAGAGTCACTCACTAAAGATTTGATTGATCGTTCTATTGAAATAACCAAAAGAGCGCTGGCGGCTTCGCCTTTCAAAATGAATGAAATAAATGAAATCATCATGGTGGGCGGACAGACCAGAATGCCGGCGATTGTTTCGGCGGTCAAGAATCTTTTTGGCAAAGAACCGAATATGTCTATCAATCCGGATGAAGAGGTGGCGCTGGGCGCGGCGGTGCAGGCCGGGGTGCTGGCGGGA
>CAYIPM010000144.1:0-2660 GCA_964365195.1 Candidatus Woesearchaeota archaeon | reverse complement strand
GTGGCTGTAGTTGAGGTTTCAATCATTTTTTAATAAGTTCGGAAAGGGACTCTCTCTTGGTTACGCGGCCCTCTTTGTGGTCCTTTTCAGATTGTTCAAGGAATTTGAGGAATTCTTTGCGATATAGGCCAGTAGCAGCGCAAAAGGCCTCAAAATCCTCTTTTTGGATTTCAAGATGGATGCTCTTTGGGGTCTTTTTGATTATAGTGGTTTTTAATTTTGGATCCATAAAATATCTCTTGAGGAGATTATGTAATGTAATTAAACTAACAAAATATAGGTAAGAAGTCAAGGTGTTTCGCAGAGCCTGCGGAAAAAGCAGGGCAAGGCAGAAGCCTTGCAAAATAAAAAATCCCCTCTCCCCTTGCGGGAGAGGCACAACATGTCCCCTCTCCCCTTGGGGGAGAGGGTAGGGTGAGGGGTATGTAAGTTAACTCTGACACTTTCAACAGAGGGAGGATAAGCCATGATTAAAGCAAAAAAGTTTCTATTACTAATTTCACTTCTTTTCATCGCACTCAACTTTGGGAGCTGCGGGGGTGGGGGCGGCATAATAGGAGATTTATGAGTGATTATATTGATAGTAAAGAGGTAGCAAAAGTAGCAGAAGATATTGCATTAATATATGGCATCGACAAGTGGCGCTTCTTGTGGCCAAATGGAGGACCACTCGACGCTGTCAAAAAATCAGATTATTATGGGGGGATTTGGGCGTTTTACGAATACATCGATGATAAGATATATATTAAGGTCAGAGTGAATAGAGATCCAGATTTTATATGCGATACTGAAGTCTGCGTATTTAAAAAAAAGAAGGGATTGTTTTTTAGCAGCGAAGAAAAAAAAATGGTTCTTGATGTGCACTATGCATATGATGAGGTTGACGATTATGGTACACGTATTAAAAGGACCCCTGAAGAAATTCGTAGTAGGGAGAGATGGGGTCTTGGTTCTTTCCACCCAGGTCTATGGATAGACTATATTACGACTCTCCCGACGACTCTCCCGCAACAAATTCAAAATAGGCGGGAGTGGTTGAAAAAACTTGCGGACAAGTTAAAAAAAAGGGGTGAAGGAAGTGCGAAACAGCGAGAAGAAGAAATGCATACACCCATTGATGATTCGGATATATTCAAATAGAGACAAGGCAGTTTCGGGTGCGTCCCACGCACCATTACATGCGCCATTATAGAAGGATAGGTGAAAAGCAAATTCCTATTCAAAGAACCGTTGTGGCATTTTTAAACACGAGGAGGTGAAAAATAAACAATGTATCCACAATTTTCAATTAAGGAGTGGTTTGAGAAGGGAAAGAAGCATCACTTAAGGGAAGAGTATGACAAGGCAATAGAGGCTTATACAAATGTGCTTGCGTTAAACCCCAATAATGCTGAAGCCTACGATACCTACAATAATCGTGGGACTGCCTATGCGATCAAAAGAGAATATGACAGGGCAATTGAAGATTACACCAAGGCGATTGCATTATACCCGAATAATGCCAATAATGCCCAGGCCTACTACGGTCGTGGGCTTTGCTATAGTGTAAAAGGTGATATGAAAATGGCGATTTCTGATTTTCAAAAGGCATGTGATCTGGGGCTTGCAGCCGCGTGCGAGCATTTACAGAGGGCTTTACAGGCTAAAAAGGATGAGCCCTCCGCTAAAAACCAAGTTGAAAGCAATCCAAATTTCATAAATATCTGGTCAACAATGGTTGAACATATGGATACAGGAAGATATAGATGGTTTGCCATACAACAAGAAATTTTAGTGGACCATAATATTAAAATAGTTAATAGCGGGTTGAATACTGATGTTGATATCGGAGCAAGAAAAGAAATCCTTCCAAAATCTTTTCCTTTCAAATATGTTAGCGGATACACACTGGAAGCCATGCTTATTTGCTGGCAGATAGAAATGGCGGCATTGTATATTTTGGGGCAAAACTATCTGGCTGAGAACCAATTGGGGGATTTTTTTGCTTCAATAGCGTCGACAGTATCGACAGTATCCCCAAAAGCACAACGCTGGAGGGCTGGAGGCAGTATATGTTTTAAGATAGATAAGTCAGATTATGGCGAAGGTCTTAATTTTGACACACTAGAAGGCGTTGCCAATGATATTGCGCTTGTCATGGCATATTTTTTGACGAATGAAAGGGAATTTTCAGAAAATATCTCAAAGATTATTCCTAAAATTAACTGGTGTCCATCCGGTATGATGTTTCTTGGTGCTCTTACTCAATTGGCTGTTGCAATAGCTTTTGATGACAGAGAAGAGGCACAGCGAATTATGTCTAGTGTGAAAACCTAATAAAATTAAGGAGGAGATAACCATGGGAGAAAATTACTGCAGTAAATGTAATGCAAAGTTATCAACATGCCCAAGGTGTAAGGGTAAAGGGACTATTTATGTAAGCAGCCTTTTGAGCGGCTCGGAAAAACCCTGCCCAAATTGCAATGGCACAGGCAAGATATGCCCAAAGCATGGTAATGATCATGGATGAAGGAGGAGTAAAAAATATGGTGCTCCAATAAAAGAGATAAAAGCGAAACAAGTCTTAGTATTGTAAAAGAGAATGAGAGGGTCAAATCTTCATTGTTCACAGGAGGCGATAGTAGAAGATAAAAGGGAAACAGCCTGACGGTTCTGTTTTC
>CAYIPM010000143.1:0-2665 GCA_964365195.1 Candidatus Woesearchaeota archaeon | reverse complement strand
CATCCAGAAAACCTAACAAACCACACACTTTAGTGTGTGGTATACTAAAGGTTTTCTTGATTTTCAAATTGACGACGCAACTCGCAATCTCATTTTATTATTTTTATTTTTAGAAAATGAGATTGCTCTACTCGCAAAAGCATTTTCTTATTTTTATTTTTTTCTTAAAATGCTTTTGTTCGCAAGCTGGGGGGTATTAAACCCAATTTGAAAATAAAAAACTCTGATTTTTCTGTCTGTCAAGACCTGGAAAAACGCTCTGCGGCTTTAGATGCAGAGTTTTTTACATTTACGAACATAATTAATTTTTAACACGCGCCATCAATGCAATTGCATACATATCCTGTTTTTTCTGCTCTTGTTCCACTGCAATAATATTCCACTAAAATCTTGGAAAGGTTTGTAGCTATGCAGTAATCATTAAATGTTCCGTCAATGTCTGTTGCGGTTCCTTTCACAAAATAATTAATGCCACCGTCACTGTCAGTACAAATATTTTCAACGCATTTTCCTTGGGCATTACATATCTTTCCGCCAGAACATGTTCCACAATTAATAAATTCTCCACATCCATTATCCCAATTTCCGCATTCTTTTTGAAGACTTGAACAACTTTGTAATGTACAAAAACAACGACCGTCGCGACATCCCTCTAAGCACGCGTATATTTCAGATAAAGGACTACCTGTAAAACATGTCCATTCAGTCAGATTATTTTCTGTGCAGTTATCACTAAATACAAAAGGATTTCCCTTTGTATCAACTCCTCCAACAACTCCCCTCTCAAAATAATTTTTATTATCACTATCAAAACAAGAAAAAATAGGATTATTGGTGACAGATATATTCCAGCTTGTTTGAGCAGAATCATTCTTTATAAAAAATTGGATAAATATTCTGTATATACCAATTTCAGGTAACTGAGGACTTTCTAAATTCCAATTCTTATCTAATTTGTACACACTATTGGCTTTAAGAATAACACTCTGATTAATGACTGTCATTATAGTATTCCATGATTGAGATTCTTTTTTTTGTAATTGCATAACTAATTGTCCCGAGATATCGATTGGGGCTTTATTAATTATTTTTGATTGAGGGGCTTTGCTGCCATGACCGAATATTTCTTCCAAGTCAATGACACCTGCTCCCTGAATGTTAGGATCAAGTCCAATATCGTCGGCAGTATTCTTAAGAAGTTGTTTAATTTCTTCAGGGCTCATGTCTGGATTTGCTTGTTTTATTAATGCAGCAGCACCTGCAACATGCGGTGTCGCCATGCTTGTGCCTGATATTGCTATATGCGTGTTATCAACACAATGAACATCAATTTTAATTTCTCTGTATTGATCTGCAATTTTATCAAATTTTGATTGTGCGGCACAAATAAGTACACCGGGCGCAACAATGTCAGGTTTTATGAAACTTTCTTTAGATGTTTTCACGGGACCGCGCGAACTAAATGAAATGACTGTTTTTGGAAGTTGGTCATCTTTTCCAACTTCTATAACTCCTTGGGGCCTAGAATGTATAATCTCTAATAATCTTTTGCCGTCTTCTAATGAAATACTAATGGCAGGAATTTGAGAATAATCAACCATAAAACCAGAAAATAATCCTGAATTATTATTATAAATAATGACACCGGTTGCCCCTGCATTATATGCATTATCAACTGCTTCTTTGAGTGCAACAAAGTTTTGTGATCGTTTAACTAATGCTATTTTTCCTCTAAAATCTCTTGACGCAAAATCTGCACTTGATCCTCCACTTGCATTTTTTATTTCTCCACTAACACGGCCAATTTTTGAACGAGCAAGACCATCTGATTGAATAATAATACCATTATAAGTAAAAACAGATTTTCTATCATAATCATTATATGTTGCGCCGACAGTAATAACTTTTCGTGCAGTTCCAGGAGAACTAATAGTACTTGGTCCTGGCCCGCTGTTTCCTGCAGCCACCACAACAATAACTCCTGCATCAACTGCAGCATCAGCTGCTTGAGAAAGGGGATCATCAGGACTACCAAAAGCACCTAAACTCATGCTAATAATATCTGCGCCATCCTTTGTTGCTCGTTCAATTGCGTTAAGCAAATCTATACCTCTTGCATTTCCTTCAGCATCAAATATTTTATATGCATAAATTTCAGCAGCCGGTGCAACGCCCTTTAATTTTCCATTGCCTGCAACAGTTGCAGCGACGTGTGTTCCATGGCCATGATCATCCATAGGATCACTATCTTTGTTGAAAAAATCATATCCTTTACTAACTTTACAATTAATTCCAAAACAGCCTCCCAAATCTGGATGTGTATAATCAACACCACTGTCAATAATTGCAATTTTTATTCCCTCTCCTTTAATGCCATAGTTCCAAGCAGAAGTTGCTCCAATAAACGGAGTAGAGTCCATTAAAGTTAGATATATTTTAGTATTAGGATAAATTGCTTTAACAAAAGATAATGTTTGTAATTTTTTAGCTTCTATGGCGCTAATATCAAGTGCAACACCATAAAAGACATAAGTATATTCACCTTTTTTAACGTCTTCAACTGGAACAGATAATACTTTACTCATCTCATTTTCATACTGTTCAGTTTTCTTTTCCAGCACGCGTTGATAGTGCACAACTTTCCACGGAACATCATCTTTAGTTG
>CAYIPM010000142.1:0-2700 GCA_964365195.1 Candidatus Woesearchaeota archaeon | reverse complement strand
ATTGTGAGATAGTGGGCGGAAGGTGGCGGGGCAAAAGTCTGTGCGGAGATACTGTAGATAGGGAAAGACGCGATTCTTTCACTATAAAGTTATTTCTGCCAGAATTTACTCCAAATCAAAAGTTATTTTTTCCAGAATTCAAATGTAACAGTGCCGGAATAATTCCCATATACAGTTTCAGCTGGCACAACTAAAACCAAAGATATTTTTTGTGTTTCATACGACTGCAATACAAAAGTCTCATTTGCAAAAATATAAGACTCGATTTCTTTAGAAACATACATTTTTAACAAAACATCAAAATCATATGTGTTTTCAATAATGACGTTTCGCGCGCCTCCGCCCTTGGGTAAAACAATCCCAAAATTTGCTTCACTCGCATTTAAATCAATGCCAAGACGATCACCGACGATAAATTTCACCGGCACAACTTCTGTTTTCAAAGGCTTTATCAAAAAAAGAGAAACAGAATAAAGCAAAAGAAGAATAATGAGAAAAAATAAAAAAACATAAAAAAATGAGTTGCGAGATAATGATAAAAAGAATGTGTCAACAGTTCCAGTTTTATTTCCTTTTAAAAGATTTTTTACCATGCATCCTCCACGTAAATAAAATAATAACAAGAATTAAAATACCAACGCCAATAAGAACGCTATAGAATAGATAATAAGAATCATCAACGCTTTTCAATTGAACAATGCTGCTGCTTGAAGAACCGTCATAGTAAAGTGTTATATTTGCGTCAACGAGTTCACTCAAACTGCTGCTATCAAAAAAACCGCTCAAAGATCCTTTTTCCCATGCCAATAATTGAATTGAGGGGGTAATAAAACTTAAATTCTTATTAATGAAAGAAACATTGGCATGTAAATAATTAATGGGATCATTCCAAAAACTTTCGACGTCAATGGTAAATCTATTGATTTTATTTTTTTCAAATGTACGAGTATGATTAAAAATAGCGGCATATAAACTTCCTAACCTAAATAGTTTCTCTTTTGTTGCAATGCTTTCTCCCCCATAATCAACAAAAAGAAGAGCGCGATAATTTCCAGGCTTATACTCTGTCGTCGAATGATTTAATCGATAGGCAAAAGAATTTTGCGAGTGTATTTCTCTTTTTTCTAAATAAATAGTTTCGATAGTTTTATTTGAAAAATCAACAATGTGTATGCGAGGACTGACAACAACACTATCAGTTCCTAAATTATCGACACGAACAGTAAAAGTTATATTATCTCCCGCGTTTGCATTCATTGCGTCCAAAAATGTATCAATATATTTTCCCGGATACGGAACTTTAATCTCAACCCGAGCAATAACATGTCCAGCAATGGCAAAACCTCCGCTCGTCGGCATTTGTCGCGCACCAATCAAAAGATTATTGATGCCGGGCTTTTCACTGTAAGCTGGCAGCTTAATGGTAACAGTCACAGGTCCGCCACCAATAAGTTTAGTGGTACTAAGTTTTGCATAGTCTTTAAAATCGCCATCAACATAGGCCTCAGATTCTATCCCCTCATCAAAAATAAAATTAAAGGTAAATGATTGCTCCAAGCCAGGCGAGAAATCTATTTCATATTTTCCAGGACTCACGCCGACAGATGCAAAAACAAAACTACTTTGCAGAAAAATAAAAATAAAAAATATCAATAAACTCTTTTTCATAAACAATCTATATAAAAATAGTTTTTATAGTTTTTCTAAGATGCTTGAGCAAACGTTGCAGTGATTGTGTCATTCAGCGATCCTGATTTTGCATCGTAGGGAATAACTAACGCAATGTCAATTCGTAACAAGTCATTACCATCATAATAAAGAAAACGAGGGCAAAAACTGGTTCCGGTCGTATTTGCAGGTAACCATGCGCTTAAATTTAAAAATCCCGCTTCACCGCTTCCATTAACAGCAGTGCAGCTACCTGTCTCATTATTAGAAACATTAAATAAATACGATCTGTTTGCATTTCCTCCCAATAGTCCTAAAGCATCTGTTCCAAACGATAATGCAAATGTGACATTATTATTGCCTATATTTTCAACAACAAGGCCTTTGTCGTTGCCCGTCCAATTGCCATTGGTCACATTTCCTGCGCCATGCACCGACGTATTAAGTGTGGCAAATGCTTGTCCCGCATTTACTCTTCCCTTGCTCCAATTAATGTTATTTGTCGTAAAATTAATTTCAACAACAGAATCTATTGAGAGATTAATGCTACCGCTCGTAGTCACAAAACCGGTTAAAAGATTTGTAAATCCTCCAAAATAATAATAACTAATGCTCACACCAATAATAGAAATAATGAAAGCAATGCATGCAAGCGCGGCTAAAATGCGCTCTGTTTTATTTTCCATTATTCACCCCCGACGTTGTCTCAGAATTGCCTGCCCCTTCATTAATAAGATAAATGCCGCCCAACGGATTTCCCTCTGTTGCTTCAGAATAACTTTTAATCGGACTCGCACTAAAATATACATCAGAAAAATAAAATACTGTCGATATAATAGAAAATAGAATTGAAAGAACTAATAAAAGCATAATAATATGTTTATAGTTAATGGTACTCGTATTTCTTATAGTTTTCATTGATTCACCTTTTTTTTGCTTCAATTAAAGGGTTTAATTTGCACAAAGTGCAACACCTTTATAGTCAACGACATTAATATCTCCCCATTTTGTCGTTGACTTATTAGGGAAAGA